>JANOWV010000403.1:0-3983 GCA_031418075.1 Actinomycetes bacterium | reverse complement strand
CGCCGCGGGCGCGATTGCGGTGGTGTTCTTCACCGCCCCGCTCGTCGGCCTCGCGATCCGGGCACCGTGGTCGTCGATCTGGGACGAGCTCTCCGCGCCGGCCACGGTCGATGCGCTCCGCCTCTCGCTCGTCACCTCGATCGCCACCACCGTGCTCTGCGTGCTCTTCGGCGTCCCGCTCGCCTGGATGCTCGCCCGGTGGTCGTTCCCGGGCCGCCGACTGGCTCGAGCACTCGTCACCCTGCCGATGGTGCTCCCGCCCGTCGTGGGAGGCGTCGCGCTCTTCCTGGCGTTCGGTCGTCGCGGGTTCGTGGGCGAGCGCCTCGACCAGTGGTTCGGGATCCAGCTCCCGTTCTCGACAGCCGGGGTGATCGTGGCGCAGACGTTTGTCGCAATGCCGTTCCTCGTCGTGACCGTTGAGGCTGCGCTGCGCTCGGTGGATGCTCGCTACGAGGACGCCGCGGCCACCCTCGGGGCGCGACGCTTGACGGTCTTCCGTCGCGTGAGCCTTCCGCTCGTGCTCCCGTCGATCGTCGCGGGCGCGGTCCTGAGCTGGGCCCGAGCCCTCGGTGAGTTCGGCGCCACGATCACGTTCGCAGGCAACTTCCCCGGCCGCACGCAGACGATGCCACTCGCGATCTTCCTCGCGTTCGAGCGCGATCCCGGAGCGGCGATCGCGCTCAGCCTGGTGCTGGTCGCGGTCTCGATCGCCGTGCTCGTCGCGCTTCGCGACCGCTGGTTGCGAGCGTGAGCGTCACCGCTCGCATCGGGGTCGATGTCGGCCGGTTCTCCATCGACGATCTCGAGCTGCGTGCAGAAGCCGGGACGACCGTCGCGATCGTCGGCCCCAACGGCGCCGGAAAGTCGACGATCGTGCAAGCTCTGGCCGGGACCCTGCCGCTGCACCGGGGCCAGATCACGCTCGGCGACCGCGTCGTCGATGACGTCGAAGCTCGCGTCTTCGTCCCTCCGGCACATCGCTCGGTCGGGGTCGTGTTCCAGGACCCGATGCTCTTCCCACACCTCAGTGTCGTGGAGAACATCGCGTTCGGACCACGCGCGCGGGGAGCCACCCGGCGCGTCGCCCGACAGATCGCCCACGAGTGGCTGGACCGGCTGGGCGTTGGCGAACAGGCCACCCAGCGGCCCCGAACGCTCTCGGGCGGGCAGGCCCAACGGGTCGCGTTGGCGCGAGCGTTGGCAACGGATCCGGACCTGCTGCTGCTCGACGAACCGCTCTCTGCACTTGACGCCGGGACGCGGCCGATCATCCGCCGCGAGCTGGTGCGACACCTCGACGAGTTCTCGGGCACAACGATCGTCGTCACCCACGATGCGGTGGAAGCGATGACCCTGGCCGATCAGCTCATCGCGGTGGAAGGCGGTCGGGTCACCCAGCACGGCAGCGCCACCGAGCTCCGCGAGCGACCGCGCTCCCGCTACGTCGCCGATCTCGTGGGCGTCAACCTCTACCGGGGCGAGGCCGACAGTGAGGGGCTCGTCACCGGAGCCGGGACCAGGATCGTGGCGATCGGCCACGACACGCGCGGCCCTGCGCTTGCGGTCGTCCACCCCCGCGCCGTCGCCCTCCATGCGTCTCGCCCGAACGGCACGCCCCGGAACGTCTGGTCCGGGACTGTCGCTCACATCGATCCCGAAGGAGATCGGGCGCGCGTCCACGTGGAGGGAGCAGTCGCGATCACCGCCGAAGTCACGACCCCGTCGATCGCGGCCCTCGATCTCGCAGACGGCGCACCGGTGTGGGTGAGCGTGAAGGCGACCGAGGTCGAGATCTACCCGGCGTAGGCCACGGTCAGAGCGTCGTCGACGTTGTCGACGACGACGACGATGTCGGAGCGACCGAACCGTTCACGACGATCGACTTCTGCACCTTCTGGTTGTTCGCGCCGTTGGCGGTCAGGTAGTAGGTGTGCTTGATCGGGACGACGCTGCACGTGAACGGGACCTGCTGCTGGCCAGTCGGTTGATACGTGCCGTACGGACCGTTCGGGTTGTCGATGGAGATCGTGACGTTCGACGTGTTCTGCGTCGACCACACGAGCGTGACGTTGATCGTCGAGCCCGCGTTCGGACAGCTGACCGGGTTCTGGTTCACGGTGAACTGCTGGACCTGGGGACCTGATGCCGTCGTGGTGGTGGTGGTGGTCGACGACGTGGTGCTCGTCGAGGTCGAGGTGCTCGAGCTGGTCGTCGTGGAACGTCGGGTCGTCGACCCCTGCTTGTCGTCGCCGCCGGAGAGGAGCGCGATGAGCACGCCGATCAAGATCCCCACGATGAGGATGATGAGGAGGATCCACCACACCTTCGAGAGGTCGAAGCCGTCGTCGTCGTGTTGACCGCTCCCCGCACCGCCACCTCCGCCGGGGCCCGCGCCTCCGCCGTACCCGGGCTGCGACGCGACCGTGGGAACCCCCGAGGAGGTCGGCACCGGCATCGTCGGTGCACCGCCGGGAGGCGTAGCGACCGGCACGGGCACGGTCGGGTCGTTCGGCATCGTCATCGCGGTCCCCTTCGTCTCGGGGGGACGGTAGTGGACGTCCGGCTCCCACGGGTGGAGGCCGGACGTCCGCGTACCGGTGCGCGTCGGTGCCGGACGTCGCTCAGCCGGCGGAACCCGTCTTCACTCGCCGGGGCAGCGTGTTGACGAAGCGATCGGCCGCGGCCGGGATGCGCTCCTTCACCTTCGCCGCACGGGCACTGTCGATGGTTCCGGCCGCAACCGCCGCATCGACCTTGCCCTCCAGGGCTGCGACGACGGCATCGACGACAGCCTGGGCCGAGCTGCCGTTGGCGTCCGCGACCTGGCCGACCGTCTGACCACCCTTGACGGCGTCCTTGAGCGCCTGGGGCTCGATGCCGATGGTGGCGACAGCGGCATCGAACGCGGCCTTGATGGCGCCGCGTCGCACGTGGCGACCTTGGCCGGTCGCCGACGCGGCATCGCCGGATCCGCTGGGGTTCCCAGCTTCGGCCATGGCCACACCGGCCGTACCGACGACCAGTCCGCACGCGACCGTGAGCACCCCGATCGACTGCTTCCACGAATGCTGCATGGTGATACTCCTCTGTTTGGGGGACGACCCCATCGGAACGCAGGCAGATCAGGGTTCTGTGAAGGCGCGACGAGCGGTCGATCAGGTCCCCGCACTGACAGAATGCCGAGGCGATGAGCGACCACGACGATGCGGCCCGGTATGCCGAGGATGCCGGCGAGCTGCTCCTCCGGCTGCGCACCGAGGGCATGGACGATGGGAGCGCTCCGTGGGCGCTCGGCGACATCGGCGATGTGCTGGCGAATCGGCGGCTGCTCGAGCTGCTCGCCGCCGAGCATCCCGACGACCGCGTGCTCTCCGAAGAGTCGGTCGACGATCCCCGTCGACTCGATGCTGATCGGGTCTGGATCATCGACCCGCTCGACGGCACCCGTGAGTTCACCGAGCCCGGGCGGGTCGACTGGGCGGTCCACGTCGCGCTCTGGGAACGCGACCGCGGGCTGACCGCAGGCGCGGTGGCACTCCCGGCGCAAGACCGCGTGCTCACGACGGGATCCCCGTCACCACCGCCCGCACCGGACGGGCGACGCCTCCGAGTCGTGGTGAGCCGCTCGCGCCCGCCTGCCGCGGCGCGGCGCGTCGCGGCCGCCCTCGATGCCGATCTGGTGCCGATGGGCTCCGCCGGAGCAAAGGCGATGGCCGTCGTCGATGGAGTCGTCGACGCGTACGTGCATGCCGGCGGTCAGTACGAGTGGGACTCGGCGGCACCTGCGGTCGTTGCCGTGGCTGCAGGTCTGCACACGTCGAGGATCGACGGGTCGCCGCTCGTCTACAACTGCCGCGACCCCTGGCTTCCCGATCTCGTCGTCTGTCGGTCGGAGCTCGCGGAAGAGATCCTGGCGGCGATCGCCGGGCCATGACGGAGCGCGTGCACACATCGATGTCGGCGCCGCCACCGAGCGCTACGCG
>JANOWV010000402.1:0-4269 GCA_031418075.1 Actinomycetes bacterium | reverse complement strand
CCCGGTACGCCACCGTTCCAGGCCGGCGGGCGCATCTCGGAGTGGACGACCGGCTCGTTCGTCGCCCCGGCCGCACTCGCCGCGGTGGTGGCGGCCCGGCGAACCGGCCGGGGCGTCCACGTCGACTGCTCGATGCTCGAGGTGATGGCGATCGCCGGTTCGACGTTCTCGGACGTCATGCACTCGCTCCTCGGGCGCCCCGACATCGACGGCACCCCGGCCCGGAGCTTCGAGACGCCGTCGATCGAGCCCGCCGCCGACGGGTGGGTGGGCTTCAACACCAACACCGGCGCGATGTTCCAGAGCTTCCTGCTGATGATCGAGCGGCCCGACCTGCTCGAGCAGCCCGAGCTGGCCGGCCTCGCGACCCGTATCGCCCGCATCGAGGAGTGGGAGGCGATCGTCCACGCGTGGACGCGCGAGCACTCGGTCGCGGAGATCCTCGCGTTGGCCGCTGAGCTGCGCATCCCAGCGACGCAGGTCCACGACGGTGAGACGGTCCTCACCAACGAGCAGCTCGTGGCGCGCAACGTGTTCGTGGAGAACGCGGCCAAGTTCCTCCAGCCACGCGTTCCGTGGAGGATCGAGGGCGACCAGCTGCGGGCGTTCGAGCCCGCACCGCGCTTGGGTGAGGGGACCGAGCAGTGCGCACCGCGTGGAAACGCGCGTGTCGATCCGACCGATCCCGGTGTCGAGCGTCCCCTCGAGGGGGTGCGCATCCTCGACCTCACGAGCTGGTGGGCCGGGCCGTCCGCCACCGCGATGCTCGCGATGCTCGGTGCCGAGGTCATCCACGTCGAGTCCACCGCACATCCGGACGGCATGCGCATGACCGGCATGTACACCGGCCGTCCCGACTGGTGGGAATGGGGCCATCTCTTCCTCGCGGTGAACGTCGACAAGCGCGGCCTGACGCTCGACGTCACCACCCCGCGCGGTCGTGCGCTGCTCCTCGACCTCATCGAGCAGTGCGACGCGGTCGTCGAGAACTTCTCCCCCCGCGTGATCGAGCAGTGGGATCTCGGATGGGACGTCGTGCACGAGCGCAACCCCCGCGCGGTGATGATGCGCATGCCGGCGTTCGGTCTCACCGGACCATGGCGCGACCGGGTCGGCTTCGCGCAGACCATGGAACAGATGTCGGGGATGGCCTGGACCACCGGATTCCCCGACGACCAGCCCCGGATCGTGCGTGGGCCGTGCGACCCGATCGCGGGGATGCATGGTGCGCTCGCGCTGATGGTCGGGCTCGAAGAAGCGGGCCGGACGGGCGTCGGGGTCTTCCTCGAGTCGACGATGATCGAGGCCGCACTGAACTGCGCCGCAGAGTCGGTGATCGAGCTCACCGCGTACGGCGTGCACGTCGGACGCGACGGCAACCGGTCTCCATACACCGCGCCGCAAGGGCTCTACCCGTGCGCCGGGAGCGAGCAGTGGCTCGCGATCTCGGTGGAGACCGACGACCAGTGGCGCGGCCTCGTCGACGCCCTCGGCGCACCGGCGTGGGCCGATGACCCCACGCTCGCGACACGCGCCGGTCGCAGCGCGGCCCACGATGTGTTGGACGAGCACCTGGGTGCCTGGGCCGCGGACCGCGACGCCCCCGAAGCGGCCACGGTGCTGTTGGCGCACGCGGTGCCCGCGGCGGTGGCGTGGGACCCACGGGTCGAGAGCCGCCACCCCCAGCTCGTGGCACGCGGGCTCTACGAGGACTGCGAGCACCCCGCGGCGGGGGTGCATCCCGTCCCGGGCCTGCCATACCGATGGACAGGGATCGATCGGTGGATCCGCACGCCGACCCCGACGCTCGGTCAACACAATCGCGAGATCCTCGGCGGACTGCTCGGTCTCGACGATGCGGAGCTCGACGACCTCGAGGAGTCGGGGATCATCGGGAGCCGTCCCGCGGGCGTGGACGATCTCTAGAGTGTCGCTCATGGCGACGACACCGACCACGGACCTTGCCCTCGACGACATCGACTTCGGCAACATGGAGCTCTGGTCCCGGGGCGATATCCCCGGCATGCTCGCCAAGCTCCAGGAGGAACGCCCCGTCTCGTGGCACAGCGAACCTGAGTTCGCCGGGCTCCTGCCCGGTCCCGGCTATTGGCTGGTCACGCGCCACGCCGACGTGCAGCACGTGAGCCGCAACCCCGAACTGTTCATCTCGGGCAAGGGGACGAACATCCCCGACTTCCCGCCCGAGGTCTACGAGTACCTCGGGTCGATGATCAACATGGATCCACCGCGACACACCCGGTTCCGACTGATCGTGAACCGCGGCTTCACCCCGAGCCAGGTCGCGTCGCTCGAGGCGGGCGTATACGACCGAGCGCGTGCCATCGTCGACGCGATCGCCGAGAAGGGGGAGTGCGACTTCGTCGACGATGTCGCGGCCGCGCTTCCCCTCCAGATCATCTGCGACATGATGGGCATCCCCGAGTCCGACTACCGCTACATCTACGACAACACCAACATCGTTCTTGGTGCGGCCGACCCCGACTACGGCGGCGACATCGCCGCGGCGTTCATGGCGTCCCAGGAGCTGTGGAAGTACGCGCAGGAGCTGCGCGCCGACCGATTGAAGTCACCCCGCGACGACATCACGACCAAGATCGCGACCGCCGAGGTCGACGGCCACAGCCTCACCCCCGAGGAGTTCGGATCGTTCTTCGTGCTCCTCGTCGTTGCGGGAAACGAGACCACCCGCAACGCGATCAGCCACGGGATGCTGGCGCTCACGAACAACCCGGACCAACGCCGGATGTGGCTCGACGACTTCGAGGGACTCGCACCCACGGCCATCGAGGAGATCATCCGTTGGTCGACGCCGGTGATCCACTTTCGCCGGACGTGCGCGACCGCAGAGACCGAGATCAACGGCCAGACGATCAAGGAAGGGGAGAAGGTCGCGATCTGGTACGGGACCGCGAATCGGGACCCGCGCGTCTTCGACGACCCGTACGCCTTCGACCTTCGTCGTGATCCGAACGAGCATCTCGGCTTCGGGGGCGGCGGTCCACACTTCTGTCTCGGGGCCCACCTCGCCCGGCGGGAGATCAAGGTGATGTTCGAGGAGCTGCTCACCCGGCTGCCCGACCTCGAGATCAGTGGCGAGCCCGCCTATCTCCAGTCCAACTTCATCAACGGCATCAAGCGCATGCCGGCGACGTTCACGCCGGTGGCTCCGCAACGCACCGCGTGATCCGCAGCGCGCGCCGTCGGGCGCGTCGACGACGCACCCTCGCTGTCGCGGTGGCCGTGTTCGTCGTGGCGTCTGCTGCTTGGCTCCTGTTCTCGGGTGGCAACGGTCGCGAGACAGCGAGTGACGAGTCGGCTCGCGTAGCTCCGACGACCACCACGACCACCGTCCCGCCGCCACCCTTCGAGCGCTACTGGTTCACGGGGGACTCCGTCGCCTCGAACCTCGCCCCGCCACTGGCCGAGCTTGCCGCGGGTCGGGGGCTCGCGTGGGTGAATGCGACCAGCATCGGCTGTCGGGTGCTGGAAGGCCGCCCGACGCTGCCGGACGGGACGGTCGCGGGTCCGACGAGCTGCGAGTCGCTCGTGCAGCGAGTGGCCGCGCAAGAACCCGGCGATGCGCAGGTCGCCGTGGTCCTCTCGTCGTGGGAGATCTCGGGTCTGCAACAGCCCGACGGGACGATCCTCGGATTCGAGACGCCGGCCTGGGAGACGGCCACTTTCAAGCTATGGACGCGCGCGCTGGATGCCCTCGAGTCAGCCGGGATCCGCAGCGTGGTGATCGTCGCGTCGGCGCCGCCAGTCGACTGGATCGCGGAGCTCAGCGCCGACGGCCTCGTGTACTCAGAAGACGTCCGTCGCTATGAGCGCTTCCTCTTCCGGGTGGCCGCGCGCCACGCCGACTTGGTCACCATCGTGCGGTTGTCATCGGTGGTGTGCCCGGGCGGTCCGTGCCCGCGGGTCGTCGCCGGGGTGGAGCTGCGTCCCGGGGATGGCGGGCACCTGTCGGTGGAGGGCGCCGCGACCGTCGCCCCGGATTTGCTAGATCGAGTGGTCACCGCCGCCAACCGGCTCGCCTGATCGGCGGTCCAATTTCTTCGACGCGGAGTGCTCGACAACCGGTCTGGGTCGTCAGTAGCGTGCGACGCGCACGATGCATCGAAGAGAAGCGGGGGACGTTCTGTGCGGGAGAGCTGGGTACCTCGAGTCGCCGCCACGCTGGCTGTTGCTTGGTTGACGGTCACTGGCCTGCTGTGGGCGTGGTCCGGGATGTCGATCCTCGTCGGG
>JANOWV010000401.1:0-1689 GCA_031418075.1 Actinomycetes bacterium | reverse complement strand
TGCAGATGAGCGCGCCCTGCTCTCCGTGCATGAACTGGGACAACGTCCAGTTCTGGGACTCGACCCCGAACTCGAGCCACTCCTTCTCGCCCCATTTGGCGAACGGTGTGTCGGTCATGTCGGTGTTGTCGTAGAGATAGGAGTTGGCGGCCTGGTTCTCCAACACGACCTTCTCCTGGTCGACGTCGGTGTCCCAGGGGAGATCGTTGGCGTTCCACTGCGACGTCTTGGCCTTCTCGTAGAGCTTGGCGAGCGAGGCGCGCGTGCGTGCGTAGTCCCACGTGAAGACCGCGTCACCGCTCGACGGAACCTCGTGCATGACCGCGTCGATGTCGGAGTTCGAGATCGCAAGGATCGCCTCCACATCGTCGACGTCGGCGCGACCGAGGAGCTCTTCGTTCGAGATGGCCATGACGGGTTACTCCCTGGACGAGCCGGATGAGAACGAGCCGGATGAGAACGAGCCGGATGAAGACGAAGCGTGTGCTGAATCCATCGGCACAAGTCCGGGCACGATGAAGTCGCGTACATAGCTGCGTAGCGCTGCGGTGGTGGCCAACGAAGCCCGGGCTGAAGGCGACATCCACAATGCGAGGCCGACGCGGGTGATCCATTCACCGGCCCGCTGGGGATCCTCGGGCACGAATCGGCTGATCGACGCGGCCAGGGTGGCGCCCGCAAGAGCGAGGAACCGGTCACCTCCACCGAAGGCGAGATGCGGGAGGAGCCGTTCCGGCTCGAAGTCGGCCACGAACGTGAGCGCCGGGTGCGCACCCAGCTCACGGTCGGCGCACTCGAGGATCGCCACCACCGCGTCCTCCAGCGTTGCGCTGTCCCGGGCAGCGGCGTCGACGAGCCCGACGATGCGGTGGGCTTCGGCCCGGATCGCGGCTTCGACCAGGCTCGACTTCGCGTCGAAGTAGCGGTAGAGCGTGGCCCTGGAACAGCCGGCCTCGCGGGCGATGTCGTCGATCGTCGTCTTGGTGAGGCCGTGGCGGGCGATGCACGCCAACGTCGCGGCGATGGCCCGGGCCTCGACCCCGTCGACGGTCCCAGCGGAACCAGTGTCCTCGGGGCGGGTCGCCACGGCTGCAGTCATCTCCTGAGACAATACGACGGTGATCGTCTCATTATCAACGTGTCACAGGTCACATTCGCCGACCCCGCCTGAGCGCGACGACGCCGGGGAGCCCGAAGGCCGCCCCGGCGTGTGCGCTCGTGCGGGTGGGGTCAGCCCTGCGGGCGGGCCCAGTCGAGGATGACCGAGGAGGGATCGGCCGGGTCGACCCGGACCCCGATCGTGTTCCCGGGCTGGATCAACGGGATGTGGATCTGCGGCACCGATGCCGTGATCTGGACCGGATAGGGCGCCTGGCCGTCGACCGTGACCTGCATGTCGATGATGACCTGCGGGTTGAAGTTCACGAGCGTCCCGGTGTCGGCGATGCTCGTGATCGTGGCGGCCCCCGGGGTGCCGGAGGCGAGGAGCGTCTGCTGCTTGAGCATGTCGGCCTGCACGTCTCCGATCATCTCGGTCGCGTTGTGGATGTCGGCCGGCATCTGCTTGAGCATCCCCATCATCGATGTGGGACGCCCACTCGCCTTGCCGATCTCCTTGCCTTGGTCCTTCAGCTTCTTGATGTCCTTGAACATGCCCATGGTGGTTCCTTCCTCCGGTGGACGGTCCCA
>JANOWV010000400.1:0-5083 GCA_031418075.1 Actinomycetes bacterium | reverse complement strand
TCGTCGACGTCGGTGACGTTGCGGACCATCTGCACCTCGTGACCGAGCTCCTCGAGGCGTCGGATGAGCAGGTCGTACGCGAGGTAGGTCGCGGCGTGCCCGAGGTGCGTCGAGTCGTACGGCGTGATGCCGCACACGTACATCTTGACGACGGGAGGAGGTTCGAAGGGGACGACCTTGCGCTGGGCCGTGTCGAAGAGCCGCAGGGTCATCGGACGGCGCCACGACCTTCGACCCCGATGAGCTGGAGCGAGCCCTTGCCCTTGTGGCGCAAGTTGATCGACAGGAGCAGCGCGGCGAAGGCTTCGATCCCGACTGCGTTCGCGAGCGTGCCGCCGTCGAACGCCCGGAGCTCGGGCATGCTCGCGACCAGATCGAGCACGACATCTCGTGCCTCGTCGTCGTCGGCGCACACCACGACGTCGCCACGGAGCGGCTCGTCGAGGTCGGCGAACGAGGAAGCCGGTACGTGCTGGAACGCAGAGACCACCCGCGCGTCCGGGGCGGCGGCCTGGACTGCGGCCGAGACCGATCCCTCCGGCGGGAGTACGGGTCGAAACTCACGACCCACCTTCTCGAGCCCGTTGGCCATGCTGACGACGACCTTCCCGGCGAGCTGGGGCGCGTGATCACCCGCAGTCGGAACGGCCGCCTCCCATGTGGTCGCGATGATCACGAGGTCCCGGGCGGACGCCGCGTCTGCGTTCGTCCCGGCCACCAGTGGGGCAACTCGATCGGCCCATTCCTGGTCTAGCTCCGCGACCACCGCAGCCGCGCGGTCCTGGTCGCGCGAGCCGAGGATCACGTCATGACCCAGGTTCGCGAGCCGAGCCGCGAGGCCGCGTCCCGCCGGCCCGGTTGCCCCCAACACTCCAATGTGCATGTGCGCAGCATGGCACGCGTCGGCCGACCCGCCCCATGTCGGCGAACCCACGCCGGGGCGCCGATACGATCCGGTCTCATGGCCGAGTCTCGCCCTTCACTCTCGATGCGCCTCGTCGGGATCGCGGCTGTTGTCGTGATCGCATGGGTTCTGCTCTGGCCGGTGCTGAGCATCGTCCGGTCGATCGTCGCGTTCGCGCTCTACATCGTCGTGGCGGTCGTCGCGTATCAGGTCGGAAAGCTCGTCGGGCGGACAACGCACGACGAGGCCTGAAGATCCCCGCGGCGCCTCAGCTGATGCAGTCGGGACCGAGGAGCTCGCGCAGCTCCGCGTAGAGCCCGTTGCGGTGCGAGACCCGATACTGGTCGCCGATCTGGATCACGGTCGTCTTGTCGGGCTGCTCGAGGTGCACGAACACCGGGCAGCCTCCCGGATGGCGCACGAACACGAGCTTCAGGGCCTCGACCTTCGCTTCCGACAGGGTGCCGATCCGGGCGCGGATGCGCACCGGGGCATCACCGTCGTCGGGAGTGAGGTCGGGGCTCGAGACCTCGAGTGCGATCAGCTTCGAGGTGTCGTCACGCTGGTCGACGCGACAGCGCATCACCACGATGGCGTCGTCCACTAGGACGTGCCCGTGCTCGGCCATCACTCGCGGGAAGACCATCACTTCGACGGCAGCCCCCAAGTCCTCGAGCATGAAGGTCGCCATCAGGTCGCCCTTCTTGGTGTACTTGCGCGACAGACCGGTGACAACGCCGCCGACCGTGCACACCGTGCCTTCTTCACGCTCCCGCAGCTCGGACAAAGAGCCCTCGACGAGACGTCGCAGCGCGTGCTCCACCCCGAGAAGCGGGTGGTCGCTCACGTAGAGGCCGAGCATCTCTTTCTCGAATGCGAGTCGTTGGGTCTTCTGGTACTCGGTGTCGGGGATCTCGAGCCGATGATCGAAGCTCTCGTCGCCGCTCAGCCCGCCCTCTGCGAGATCGAAGAACGAGAGCGTGCCCTGGTCGCGTCGTCGACGGCGCGCGACCGCGTCGTCGACGAGTTGCTCATGGACGTCGACGATCCCCTTGCGGGGGTGGTGGAGCGAGTCGAACGCGCCGGACTTGGCCAGCGACTCGACGGTCCGCTTGTTGAGCGCCGTGGGGTCGACGCGATCGCAGAAGTCGTGGAAGTCGACGAATGGGCCGCCTTCTTCCCGGGCCTGCTTGATCTGCGCGACGACTCCGGTCCCGACGTTGCGCACTGCCGAGAGCCCGTAGCGGATCGTCTGCTGCCCGTCGTCGCCGGCGCGGACGGTGAAGTCCTGCTCGGACTCGTTCACGTCGGGGACGAGCACGCCGACACCGAGCTGACGGCACTCGTTGAGGAACACGGCAGTCTGATCCTTGTTGCTCTTGACGCTCGTGAGCAGCGCGGCGAGGTACTCGACCGGGTGGTTCGCCTTCAAGAACGCGGTCTGGTACGCGAGATATCCGTAGCCGACGGAGTGCGACTTGTTGAACGAGTAGTCGGCGAACGGCTCGATGGTGTCGAAGATGCGCTCGCCGAACTCGCGGTCGTGTCCCTGTGCGACGCAGCCGTCCACGAACTTCGTGCGCTCCTGCACGATCAGCTCGCGAATCTTCTTCCCTGTGGCCTTACGGAGGTTGTCGGCCTCCTCCAGTGAGTACCCGGCGAGCCGCTGCGCGACGCGCATCAGCTGCTCCTGGTAGATCATCAGGCCGTACGTCGGTGCGAGGATCTCCTCGAGATCCGCATGCGGGTAGTCGACCGGCTTGCGTCCGTTCTTGCGATCGGCGTACTCGTTGTGCCAGTTCTGGGCCATTGGGCCCGGCCGATAGAGCGCGACGAGCGCCGCGATGTCCTCGAACCGGGTCGGCGCCAGCGAGCGGAGCAACGCGCGGACCGGGCCGCCTTCGAGCTGGAACACCCCGACCGTCTCACCCCGTCGGAGCATGTCGAACGTAGGCGCGTCGTCCAACGGCACGTGATCGATGTCGGGGCGCGTGCCGGTGGAAGCCTCGATCAGATCGAGCGCGACCTCGAGGACATCGAGGTTGCGAAGCCCGAGGAAGTCCATCTTGAGCAGCCCGAGGTCCTCGACCCCGTGCATCTCGTACTGGGTGACGATCGGGGCGTCTGCGATGTCGCCCCCCGCCACAGGCTTGCGCTGGATCGGCAGGTACTCCGTCAGCGGTTCACGGGTGATCACGACCGCTGCCGCGTGGATGCCGTCCTGACGGCGGAGGCCCTCGAGCCCGCGTGCAACATCGATCACACGCTTGGCGTCGGGATCGTTCTCGTAGAGGACCCGCAGCTCGCCGGCCATCTTGTAGCCGTCCTTGTGCTTCTCCTTGAGCTCGAGGCACGCAGCCAGCGGGGTGTCGCGGCCCATGATGAGCGGCGGCATCAGCTTGGCGATCTTGTCGCCGACGAGGTAGGGGTACCCGAGCACCCGTGCGGCGTCGCGCACCGCGGCGCGCGCCTTGATCGTCGAGAACGTGACGATCTGCGCGACATGGTCGGAGCCGTACCGGTCGGCTGCGTACTTGATCATCTCGCCGCGGTAGCGGGAGTCGAAGTCCATGTCGATGTCGGGCATCTGCTTGCGGCCCGGGTTCAGGAACCGCTCGAACAGCAGGTCGTAACGGATGGGGTCGATGTCGACGATCCGCAAGCAGTACGCGACGCACGATCCCGCCGCGCTCCCCCGGCCCGGACCGACGCGGATTCCCCGCTCGTGCGCGTAGCGGACGAGATCCCAGACCACGAGGAAATACGCAGAGAACCCCATCTTCTGGATCACGTCGAGCTCGAACTCGATTCGCTCCGAGACCGGAGCCGGAAGCGAGTCGCCGTACCGGAGGCGCGCGCCGTCGAGCGTGAGCTCGCGCAGGTACGAGTCCTCGTCGTGCCCCTCGGGCGTCGGGAACTCGGGCAGCACGGCGTTGCCGAACTGCAGCTCGAGGTCGGCGCGTTCGGCGATGAGCAGCGTGTTGTCGCACGCTTCGGGGTAGTCGGCGAAGAGCCCGCGCATCTCACCCGCGGTCTTCAGGTAGAACTCCTGCGACTCGAAGCGCAGCCGGTTCGGGTCATCGCGTGTGCGCCCCGTCTGCACGCACAGCAGCGCGTCGTGGGCTTCGGCGTCGGCCCGATGCGTGTAGTGGGAGTCGTTCGTCGCGAGCAGGCCGATCCGCAGGTCGCGGGCGATCTTCAGCAGCTTCGTGTTGACGCGGTGCTGATCGGGTAACCCGTGGTCCTGCATCTCGATGAAGAAGCTGTCGCGACCGAGGATGTCGACGAACCGGGCCGCGAGCTCACGCGCGCCTCCCTCGTCGTCGCGGAGGAGCGCCTGACAGATGGCGCTGCCGAGGCATCCGCTGGTCGCGACGATCCCTTCGCTGTGCGCGGCGAGGAGCTCGAAGTCCATGCGGGGCTTGTAGAAGTACCCGTCGAGATAGGCCTGCGACGAGAGCTTCATGAGGTTGTGGTAACCCGCGTCGTTCATCGCGAGGACCGTGAGGTGGAAGATCTCGTGCTCGGCTCGACGGGGCCGATCGAACCGACTCGTGGTGACGAAGTACGCCTCGGTCCCGATCACCGGTTTGATCCCGGCGTCGATCGCGGCACGCGAGAACTCGAGGACGCCGTACATGTTTCCGTGATCGGTGATCCCGACCGCGGGCTGCCCGTCGGCGACCGCGCGGGCGATCACGTCGGGGACGCGCGCCGCGCCGTCGAGCATCGAGTACTCGGTGTGCAGATGCAGGTGCACGAACGACTTGCTCACGTGCTGTCGGATCCGCCTTCTCCGCGCGTGGCCATCCACAGGGCTGTGGATGAATTACACCGGTGTCGTTTCCGACCATACTCCTCGCGGCCACCGGATGCCCCGGAGCCAACCGGCGCCTGCCTCAGGCGGTGCCGCGAGCACCCAGCAGCGGGACCAGCATCTCGGCCTCCGTGAGTGACCCGTGCGCCGACCGCAGCCTCGTCTCGTGCGGGAGCGTCGGGTCGACGAACGCCGCGTCGCCGCGCGCCGCCAGCACGACGTCGCCGATCCGACGAAGCACCGCCGGCGGTGGTGGTGGCCCCAACCAGCCCTCCGCGAGCAGCTCGTCACGCGAGCGCACCCAGGCCCGGCCACCATGAGCCGCGCGCGCGGCCTCGACCAGATCGTCGGCGGCACCGCGA
>JANOWV010000399.1:0-3980 GCA_031418075.1 Actinomycetes bacterium | reverse complement strand
CGGGGCGGCGAATCTCTCAGGTTCCGCGACAGCGGGGGAGTGCGGGCCACGGCCGTGGTCCCGCGAGTCGTCGCGCGAGGAGCCGGGTGTGGCCACACAGCAGCACGAGCATCGAGATGCACACGACACGTTCGTCGAGCGTCACATCGGGCCCGACGACCACGAGGTGGCGCGGATGCTCGAGGTCCTCGGTGCTGCGTCGATCGACGCGCTCGTCCACCGGGCCGTTCCCACGGCGATCCTCGACGAGTCGCTCGACCTCCCCGAGGCGCGCACCGAGACCGAGGCGCTCGACGCGCTCCGCTCGCTCGCGAGCCGCAACCAGGTGGTCACCTCACTGATCGGCCTCGGCTACGCCGACACGGTCACCCCGCCGGTCATCCTGCGCAACGTCCTCGAGAGTCCCGCCTGGTACACCGCGTACACCCCGTACCAGCCCGAGATCTCCCAGGGCCGCCTCGAGGCGCTCCTGAACTTCCAGACCATGATCACCGACCTCACCGGGACCGAGCTCGCCAACGCCTCGCTCCTCGACGAGCCGACAGCGGCAGCGGAAGCCATGACCCTGTTGCACCGCGTCAGCACCACAGGCGGCGACACCTTCCTCGTCGACGCCGACTGTCACCCGCACACGATCGCGGTGGTGCAGACCCGGGCTGAACCGCTCGGGCTCCAGGTCGTCGTCACTGACGTCAGCACTCATATCGCCAACCAGGTCGCCAATCAGCTTGACGGGAGCGACACCCTCGACGGCGTGTTCGGCGTGCTCCTGCAGGAGCCCGGTAGCAGCGGCCACGTGCGTGACCGGACGTCGCTCATCGCGCACCTCCACGCCCACGACACGTTGGTCGCGGTCGCCACCGACCTGCTGGCCTGCGTGCTCGTGACTCCGCCGGGGGAGCAGGGAGCCGACGTCGTGATCGGCTCGTCGCAACGATTCGGGGTCCCGCTCGGGTTCGGTGGCCCGCACGCCGGGTTCATCGCCACCCGTGAGGAGTACAAGCGCAGCCTCCCCGGGCGCCTCGTGGGCGTCTCGATCGACAGCGCAGGCCGTCCTGCGCTGCGCCTCGCGCTCCAGACCCGCGAGCAGCACATCAGGCGGGAGAAGGCCACGAGCAACATCTGCACGGCCCAGGTGCTCCTCGCCGTGATCGCGGGCCTCTACGCGACCTACCACGGCGCCGACGGGTTGCGCGCGATCGCCGCCAGGGTCCACGGACTCGCGCACCGCCTCGCCTCCGGCTTGCGCGTCGGCGGGATCGACGTCGTCCACGACGCGTTCTTCGACACCGTGCAGGTCCGTGTGCCGGGACGCGCCGACACGGTCATCGCTGCGGCGCTCGGACAGGGCGTCAACCTCCGGCGCATCGATGCCGACACGATCGGCATCGCACTCGACGAGACCTCCACCCCGGAGATCGTCGACCGGGTGCTGGCAGCCTTCGGTCTCGCCGATGCGGCGCCCGCAGGAGACGGGGGAGACTCGACCGTGTCGGCCGAGGTTGCCCGCACCTCGGACTTCCTCACGCATCCCGTCTTCTCTCGATACCGGTCCGAGACCGAGATGCTGCGCTACCTCCGGCGTCTTGCCGATCGAGACCTTGCGCTCGACCGCACGATGATCCCGCTCGGGTCCTGCACGATGAAGCTCAACGCCACCGCGGAGATGATCCCGGTGACGTGGCCGGAGCTCGGGGCGATCCACCCGTTCGCGCCAGTCGGACAGTTCGACGGCTACCTCCGTCTGTTCGACGACCTCGAGGAGTGGCTCTGCGCCGTCACGGGATACGACGCGGTCTCGCTCCAACCGAACGCGGGGTCCCAGGGAGAGCTCGCGGGGCTGCTCGCGATCCGGGCCTACCACCGGAGCCGTGGCGAGGAGCACCGGGACGTCTGCCTGATCCCTTCGTCGGCGCACGGCACCAACGCCGCGAGCGCGGTGATGGCGGGCATGCGCGTCCTCGTGGTGCACTGTGACGACGACGGCAACGTCGACCTCGACGACCTCAAGCTGCAGGCGCACGAGCACGCCGACAACCTCGCGGCCCTGATGGTCACGTACCCGTCGACGCACGGCGTCTTCGAGGAGCAGATCCGCGACGTGTGCGCGCTGGTCCACGAGCACGGCGGGCAGGTCTACCTCGACGGCGCGAACCTCAACGCACTGGTCGGGCTCGCGAAACCGGGCGCGTTCGGTGCCGACGTGTCACATCTCAACCTGCACAAGACGTTCTGCATCCCGCACGGTGGTGGGGGACCGGGAGTCGGGCCGATCGGTGTGCGCGAGCACCTTGCCCCCTTCCTGCCCAACCACCCGCTCTGCGCGGAAGCCGGGCCGTCGACCGGGGTCGGACCGATCTCGGGTGCACCGTGGGGATCGGCCGGGATCCTTCCGATCTCGTGGATGTACATCACGATGATGGGTGCCACCGGGCTCCGGCGTGCAACCCAAGTGGCGATCCTCAACGCCAATTACGTCGCCCGGCGACTCCACGAGCACTACCCGGTCCTCTATGCGGGCACCGAAGGGCTGGTGGCCCACGAGTGCATCCTCGACCTGCGCCCGATCACCGCGGCGACCGGTGTGACTGCGGAAGACGTGGCGAAGCGCCTCATCGACTTCGGCTTCCATGCACCCACGATGTCGTTCCCGGTCGCCGGCACGCTCATGGTGGAGCCGACGGAGTCGGAATCCCTCGTCGAGCTCGATCGGTTCTGCGACGCCATGATCGCGATCCGTGCCGAGATCACACGCGTGGCAGAGGGGGAGTGGCCACTCGACGACAACCCCCTGCGACGCGCACCACACACCGCCGACGACGTGGTGGCGGACGCTTGGCCTCGGGCCTACCCAAGAGAGCTCGCAGCGTTCCCGGCGGCACACCTGCGCAACGACAAGTACTGGCCACCGGTGGGGCGCATCGACAACGTCTACGGCGACCGCAACGTGATGTGCTCGTGCCCGCCGGTGTCGGACTACGCGGACGACCTGAGCGACAGCGCTTCGTGATCGCCCCGCAGCCAGGGATCTTCGCCCAAGGGGAACCCGCACCCATCACCACCTCGAGCTCGATGTACGGCCCGGTGTCCTCCTGGCCGACGTCGCCACTGCGGTCCTCGCGCTACGAGCGCCGCCGGTGACCACCGGCGGCACGAACCTCGTCGCCGATCTCGCGCTGGAACAGCCCTGCTTCGTGTACCACGACAGCCGCGATCTCACCGGCTTCATCGACGGCACGGAGAATCCGCCCATCGATCAGGCCGCGGCGATCGTTACGGTGCCCCACGGGACTCCCGGTGCCGGCCGCACGAAGCCCGACTCGATCGAGCTGGACGCGAACCCGCCGACCTCCCACGTCAGCCGCGTCGTCATCGAAGACGACGATGGCGAAGAGCTCGACTCTGGCGCCCAGCGCCATCCCTGAACGTCCTTGCCGCGTTCTGAACAAGACGAGCACAGGCGACCCTTGGCGGAGAAGGCCAAGAAGGAGAGACCCTGCTCGGTCACGGTCCCGGGGTAGGGGTCTCTGTCCCTTACTCGTTATGTCAACTTGCTCCGCAAGTTGACATAACGCGGCTTCTCGGCAGTTCCCTGGAACCGAGCGGCCAGGCCGGCAGGTCGCCGCTGTGGGCTACGACGTACCGGGTTGTTGGAGGCCGGGCTCTGGAGCGCCGATCCGGTGGTGCATGGTCAGCGCCCGCGCCGTGAAGCCGCGTTCTTCGAAGAAGTTCTTCGTCGCGCGATGTCCTGGCAAGGCAACCGCGTCGATCCCGATGCAGTCGTGCTCGGTGCAGAACTCCAGGATCGTGTCCGTCATCGCTTCACCGACACCCACGCTGCGGGCGTCCTCCTCGACGAACAGCTCGCGGACCACGCCCAGCTGGGAGCCGCCTCGCAGGTGCTCGAGCTCGACGACCCCGAACCCGACGATCACCTCGTCGATGCAGCCGGCGACCACCGTCACGGCAGGATCGGCGAT
>JANOWV010000398.1:0-2445 GCA_031418075.1 Actinomycetes bacterium | reverse complement strand
ATGCAGCCTGGGACGCGGCCACCACGCAGACACCCGGCGAGCGCGACACGCCGGACGCAATCCTCTTCGATGCCATGGTGGCGATGGCCCGCGCCGGCCGCGAAGGGGTCGGTGCGCCGGCGAGCCGCACACCCCGCGGTCGAGCGAAGACCCGTGACCACGTGGTCGTGCACGTCGACGCCACCGCACTCGTCGCTACCGGGGCCCAGACAGGCGAACTGTGCGAGATCCCCGGGCTCGGCCCGGTGCCCGTTGAGCACGCACGCTCGCTACTCGGCGACTCGATCCTGTCGATCCTCGTCGAGGACGGGCGCGACGTCCGCACGTTCGCCCGGCCGGGACGCAACGTCTCGGCAGCACTCGCGCAGCTGCTCGCGGCGCGGGACCCGGTCTGCACCATCACCGGATGTGGGAGGGCAATCCGGATCGAGGGCGATCACCACCGCCCGGTGAGCGGCGGCGGCGAGTCGAACGCCGAGAATGTCGACGGCCTCTGCCGCCAGCACCATCGCCGGAAGACCGGCGGCTGGATCCTCACCGACCACCCCGACGGCACCCGGACGCTCGAGCCACCCGCCGAGCTCGTGCACGAGAAACCCGCGGCGGCGTGAGGCCGCGCCCGAGCTGACCGCCCGAGCGAGGAGCCGGCGGCTCGCGTCTGAACGCACCCGCGCACCTACCCCGACCAGTACGACCGCCGGAGCTGGTTAGAGCGCTGGAAAACCAGCCTGAGCCGCTACTCGTTGGGCTTGTCGCCGCTGGCGGCGGCCTTCGCCATCGCCTCGAGGCGGTCGAGCATGCCCATGCGCTCCTGGCCGACCTCGCCGAAGCGCTCCGCAATCTCCTCGGGCGTCCAGCGGCCGTCCTTCTGCATGCTGCGCACCTCGACCGGCTGGTTCCACACCGCGATCGTGCCGCCGTTGGCCGTGTACACCTGGCCCGTCACGTCCCGCGCGCCATCGCCGAGGAGGAACACCACCATCGGTGCGACATCCTCGGGCTCGCCCATCTCGATGCCGAACGGCACGTTGCCCGACATCCGGCTCTTCGCCACCGGGGCGATCACGTTCGCGGTCACGCCATACTTGTGCATGCCGACGGCCGCGCTGCGGGTGAGCGACACGATGCCGCCCTTCGCCGCGGAGTAGTTGGCCTGCGCGACGCTGCCGGCGAACGCGCCCGACGTGAAGCCGATCATCGTGCCGGACTTCTGGGCCCGCATGAGGGGTGCCGCGGCCCGGAAGACGGTGAAGGTGCCCTTGAGGTGGGTCTCGATGACCGGATCCCACTCCTCCTCCGACATGTTGAAGAGCATGCGCTCCCGCAGGATGCCGGCGATGCAGACGACGCCGTCGATGCTCCCGTAGGTGTCGACCGCGGTCTGCACGATGCGTGCGCCGCCTTCCATCGTCGTGACGGTGTCGGCCACCGCGACCGCGTTCCCGCCGGCCGCCACGATCTCGGCCACGACGGCGTCGGCGACTTCGCTCGACGGGTCACTGCCGTCGATGCTGACACCGAAGTCGTTCACCACGACGTTGGCGCCCGCGGCCGCACAAGCGAGCGCCACGGCACGGCCGATGCCCCGCCCTGCTCCGGTCACTGCGATCGTCTTGCCGTCGAGATACGCCACGTGCGCTCCTGTTCAGGATTCTGCGGTTGTCGGAAGAGGCCCGCGATGGTCCGGGAGAACCCGGGGGCCGAGCGAGCCGTTCGACCCTACCCGGGGCGGCCCGGACGCCCCGAAGCACGCAGCCCCGGGGCCGGGCGACCGACGCCAAGCGAGGGGACAGACGCAGCCGGCCCAACGCAGCCGGCCGGCGTCAGCCAGACAGCGTCAGCCAGGCAGATCGCCGAGGAGCACCTCGACCAGCTCGCCCTCGAGGTACGTGAGCCATCCGTAGGCCATGAACGCCGGGGCGCGGGGATCGTCGGGGGCGACCTCGGCAAGGTCGGTGTCGTCGGTGACGTCGAGGCGGGTGCCGAGCGTGAGCCGGGCATCGTTGAGCACCCGGAGCAGGGCGGGAACCTCGTCGTCGGCGAGGTCGACGATCACTCGACCCTTGCGGTCGACAACACCGTTCGCGAGCACCTCGGTGAGCGCATCGATCGCCTCGATCCGCTGGCGCAACAGCTCCGGTTGCTGGAGTGCACGCCACACCTCCTCGGCCGCGTCCTCGGTCGGGTCGAGGTAGGCGCGTGGGAACATGCGCTGCACCGCCGGGTCGTCGGGGTCGGAGCGGTAGAGGGTGCGCAGCTCGTCGGGGAGATGCGCGAGCAGGTCGCGCTCTTCCTCGGCGAGCGTGAGGCGCAACCGGTCGCCCTTGCGGACGAAGCGCTTGCTCACAACGCGAACCGCCGAACCGAGCCGTGCGCGAAACGGCGGCTCACGACGCGACCCGCCGACCCGAGTGGAGCGCACGCTGGCGGCTCACGACGGATGCT
>JANOWV010000397.1:0-4091 GCA_031418075.1 Actinomycetes bacterium | reverse complement strand
CGGGCGGAGCGGGGATGCTGGCCTTCTGGTACGGCACCTTCATCCCGGCTGCCTTCGCCGAGGCCCCGATCACCTCGGCCCCGGTCGTGCCGGAGTCGTTGTCCTCGGAGATCACCGCGGCCGTCTTGCCCTTGGCGCCCTTGGCGTCACCGTTGTTCTTCAGCAGCTGGCTGACGAGGTCTCCCCACGTCGAACCGGCGGTCTTCACCGGCGCGGGCGGCACGACGGCTCCGGTGAAGCCGAAGCCGTACGCGTTCTTGAAGAAGCCCGTGTTGATGCCCCATCCGAAGAACGGCACCTTCTGCTGGTTGAAGAACTCCTCGGCACTTGCGGCGTTCGGTGTCACCACCGGGACCACCGCGAAGACACCGTCCTGCTGGACGAGCTGCCGGCCGAGCGCGAGCGACTGGCTCACGTCGCCCTTGTCGTCCTGACCGCCGACGTAGTCGAACGTCCGACCGTTCACGCCACCGGCGTCGTTCTCGGCGTCGAGTCGGGCCTTCGCCCCGGCAGCCGCTTCGGGTTGCTGGTTGTCGGTGAGCCCGCCGACCTTGATCGACGTGCTCGTGACACCGCGACCGTCGGAAATCGTTCGGGCACCGGCAACGCCGGGAACGCCGAACGCCCCGAAGGTCGCCGCGGCAGCCACGATGGCTACCAACTTCATTCGCTTCACGGAGTCCCCCTCATGTTCGCTTCGATTGGATGGTTGGATGGTTGGATGGGTCTCGCTGGTCTGTGGTTCCGTCGTCCCCGAGATACGCGGCGCGTACCGTCGGACTTGCCTGGATCTCGCTGGGATCGCCGACCGCCAGCACGCGCCCGAGGTCGAGGACCACGATACGGTCGCACTGGCGCATGACGAACCCGACGTCGTGCTCGACGAGGATCACCGCGCACGAGTCGTCGGATCGGATGCCCTGAATCAGCTCGCCGAGTCGCGCCGACTCGGCCTCGTCGAGACCGGAGGTCGGCTCGTCGAGCAGGAGCAGCGCGGGTGGATCGACGATGGCCCGTGCGACCTCGACCATACGAGCGAGACCGATCGGCAACGAGCCCGCCGGGTCGCGTGCGACCGCTGCGAGCCCGCATCGCTCGATCACGTCGCCCACCCGGCGGCGGCGCTCTTGCTCACGGTGTCGACGCGTCGGGAACCCGACCAGGTCGGCGAGGAACCCGCCGCCACCGCCCCGCCACTCAAGAGCGGCGAGCACGTTGTCCTCGACGCTCAGCCAGCCGAAGGTCTGCACCCGCTGGAAGGTGCGCCGCAGCCCGCGTCGGGCCCGGACCACTGCACCGAGGCTCGTGATGTCGGATCCGGCGAACGTGATCCGACCCTCGTCGGGCGCGCGCACACCCGAGATCACGTCGAACAGGGTTGTCTTCCCCGCGCCGTTCGGACCGATGAGCCCGAGCACCTCGCCGGGCGCGACCGCGAGGTTGACGCCGTCGAGGGCGACGATCCCCCCGAAGCGCACCGTTACGTCCTCGAGCACCAACGCCGGGGTCGCAGCCGGAGCGAGCGGAGCCGTGATCGTCGCGCCATCCGGCATCCTCGCCTCCCCCGTGATCGTCGAAGATCTGACGGTACATCAGATCAAGCGGAGCGGGCCGGTCGCCACGCGCCGTCGAATCCTCAGAGCGCCGGCAAGAGCTCCAGGAGGAGGTCGTCGATCTCGCGCGCGCACGCCTCGAACTGAGGCAGATCCCCGCCGGCCGGGTCGTCGACGTCCTCCCACTCCTCGATCGGAACTACGTCGAGCCCGAGCGCCCCGAGCCGAGAACCCAGGGGTTCCGGTCCGGGGGCAAGGTCCCGGACCAACCGCTTCAGCGTCGCCGTGCGTCCAGAAGCCGACGGGTGGACCCGGCGAACGTACGCAACGTGCTCCCCCGCCATCGCGAGGACGAGGTCTGCGGTGTCGAGGTCGCGCTCGCGCAGCTGGCGCGACCGATGGCCATCCGCCGTGACCTCGAGGCCCGCCAACGCGTCCCGGGTCCGCCAGCTCATGGGCATCCCCTCGATCACGTGAGTACCCGCGGTGACGACCTCGATGTCGGCCCGCCGGGCCCGCACGATCGCACCACCCATGACCGATCGGGCCGCGTTGCCGGTGCAGAGGGTCACGATGCGAAGCACCGGGAGAGCGTAGCGACGCGGCTGCAGGCGCCCGGGACCGGTCGAGCGACGCGGGCCCCTAGCCCGAGAGCGCGCACACGGTCGTGACTTCGCTCCCCCGCGCACCCGCCGGATCGCAGAGCACGGTCACGGTCCCGACCGACGTGGAACCGTCACGGTGCACGATCGAGAACGTGGCATCGAATCCGGTGTTGTCGGAGCGGAGCCGCCCGATGAGCTCGAAGGACTTCACCTTGGGCTCAGGGACGTCGGGCGCGGTGAGGATCAGGGCGAGCGACTCATCGAGGCGACCGTTGATCGTGCCGAACGCCTTGGTCTGGGAGCTGATCACCGCGGTCGGATCGCCGAGCTTCACCGTCCCCGAGATGCGGCGCTGCTTCGCGCCGTTGCCGAAGAGGTCGCCGTCGAAGTCGGAGTCGACCGTGATCGTCCCCGCGTTGGGATCGATGCGCAGCTCGAGGACCGCCGGACCTGTCGTCCCCGACGTCGTGTTGGCGAACGTCCCGACGTAGCGACCGTCGTACTGCTGGGCCAAGGCAACCACGGGATCGGCGGACCTGGGGACCGCGGTGGTCACGACGGGTGCAGTCGACGTCGTCGTGGATGTGGACGTGCTCGTCGTCCCTCGGCTGCTGGCGCTCACCTGCTGCTCGGGCGTGTCGCCGCCCGAGAGCGCGACCGCCGCGCCAACCGCGACGCCGACCGCGACCAGCACGCCGCCCGCGATCATCCCGAGGCGCCGACGCCTGTGGAGGCGCGCCGCTTTGGCCCGCGCGCCGCGAGATCCCGAAATGGGAGATCCCGGAGACGCATCAGGAGTGGGCGCGTCCGAACCAGAGGGAGGGTCGCCGGGCATCCAACCAGCGTAACGTCTGCCTCCACCGATCCCGACGCATGCCATGTCGGCGCCACCCCGACGGCAAGGCGTTCGCCGTCGCGTCGCTCGTGTACCGGATCGTCGAATGACTCAGGCCGCGTCTGCCGACCGGACGGCAGCGCCGCCGATCTCGAGGAGCCGGAGATCGCCGGCCAGCATCGAGCCGAGCGCATTCGGGAGGTAGGCCACGGCGAGGTCGCGTTCGGGATCAGCGAACGCACCCGAACCACCGAGTCCCTGATGACCGAACGCCTGTGGGTGCACGCCGGCGGTCGTCATCACACCGTGGTACCCGAGGCGCCAGCCCATCGGGAGCGCGAGCACCAGATCGGGTTCGGCCTCGTGGCGCACCTCGGTCGCGCGTCGAAGCGTGTCAGCACCAACGATCTGGACTCCGTCGAGCTCCCCGCCCGCAGCGAGGGCCGCGTAGATCCGGGCCAGGGACCGCGCGGTGAAGCAGCCGTTGGCCGCGGGGATCGGGACCTCGAGCGCCTCTTCGATCGGGAGGTCCCCGACCCACCCCGGGAGCGCGGCGGCGATGAGCTCCGGGTGCACGGTGAACCCGAGCTGGCGCGCGACCTCGACGAGCTCACCCGGATCGGCCGACATCTCGGCGGCCAGCCCTCCGCGCAGGAGCGCAGCAACGCGCCCGAGCTGGTCCGAAGGTGCACCGATGAAGCACCCGTCGAGTCCGAGTGGTTCGACGAGCTGGGTGGCGAGCACGTCGCGGAACGACGCGCCGGTGACGCGCTCGATCAGCCCGCCGACGATCCACCCGAACGTGACCGCGTGGTAGGCGCTCGCGGACCCCGGCTCGAACGCCGGCGTCATCTTCGCGACCCCATCGACCATGCGATCCCAGTCGAGGAAGTCGAGCGCGGTCGATGCCACGCCCGTGACGTCGTAGAGGCCGGCACGGTGGGTGAGCACGTGGCGGACCGTGATGGCGTCCTTGCCGTTGACCGCGAACTCGGGCCAGTGCTGAGCGACCCGATCGTCGTAGTCGAGCAGCCCGCTGTCGACGCACTGGTGGAGCAGGGTCGATGTGACCCCCTTCGTGGTCGAGAACGCCATGAC
>JANOWV010000396.1:0-3291 GCA_031418075.1 Actinomycetes bacterium | reverse complement strand
TCGACGACTGGAACCGGACCGCCGAAGCGCCCCCGGGGCACGTCCCCGGGTGGCTGAGCCTTGCCCACATGCTCTTCGACTCCTGGGTCCACGAGCACGACCTGATGGATCCGCGCGGCGAGGTGCCGATGGTCGATCCCGACGAGGTCCGGATCGTCGTCGCGTACGTCCTCGGCCTCGCGGGATTCGTCACCGGGATCTTCGACGGGTCGGGCTCGACCGCTGATCTCCACGTCACCGACACTGACCTGCGCGTCGGGCTCGACGCCACCGGTGACCGTGCGGTCGTGCGACTGGACTGGGCGCCGGACGGGGCGCCGGTCGTCGAAGGCACGGCGGCGGCCATCCTCGACGTCGCGACCGGGCGTGCTGGACCCGACGTGGTGCGCGGCGACGCGGCGGGAGTCGCGGTCCTCTCCGAGTTCTCGAACATGTTGCGCTGATGCACCCAGAGCTCGCGATGCTCGACATCGCCGACGACGATCCCGTCGCGGTGCAGGAGCTCTACGAAGCCCACGGCTGGGGTGACGGTCTCCCACTCGTCGCACCGACACCAACGCGGGTCGACGCCATGCTCACCGCGCTCGGCGACGTCGACCCCGACGAGGTCCTCACCACGCTCCCACCGCGTTTCGGGGAGGTCACCCGGCGTATCCTGGCGGTCAACGCCGTGCTCGCAGGCTGTCGGCCCGAGCACCTACCGGTCGTCCTCTCCGCGGTGCGTGCGCTAGCCCGACCCGAGGTGAACCTCCGCGGCGTGAACGCGACGACGCATCCCGTCGCGCCGCTCCTCATCGTGCACGGCGAGATCGCCGTCGACGCCGGCTACAACGCCGGCCTCGGCGCGTTCGGCCCCGGCAATCGGGCCAACGCGACCACGGGTCGAGCCGTCCGACTGGTGCTCCTCCACGTGGCGGGTGCTGCGCCGGGTCCCGGCGACGTCTCCACCCAGGGCGGACCGGCGAAGTACACGTACTGCGTCGCGGAGAACGTCGAGGCGTCGCCCTGGGGTTCCTACGCCATCGACGCCGGCGTCACCGCGCCCTCGGCAGTCACCGTGCACTGTGGTGAAGCACCGCACAACGTCCACGACATGGAGTCGGCGGCACCCGAGCCGATCCTCGACAAGGTCGCGTCGGCAATGACCACGCTCGGCCAGAACAATGCGCCGATCAGCCAGGGCGAGTACTTCGTGGCGCTCTGCCCCGAGCACGCGGCGACCTGCGCCGACGCAGGTTGGTCCCGCGGCGACGTCGCCCGCTACCTCTTCGACCACGCGACCATGCGGGTCGGCGACCTCCGGCGTGCGTTCCACAGCCTCGCCTGGGCACCATGGCAGGACGCACTGGGCGACGACGACCGCATGTCGATGACCGAGCGGATCGAGAACATCAAGGTGCTTGTCGTCGGCGGGCCCGGGAAGCACAGTGCGCTCATCCCGAGCTGGGGGATGACGACCAGCGTCACCCTGCCCGTCGAACCCTGACCGATCGGAAGGGCTCGCGTTAGCCGATCTGCACGGCGCGGACGTGGTCGTCGGCCGGGAGGTCGCCGTCGCTGGACGCGAACACCCGACTGGTCACCAGCTCGACGTCGCCGCGCAGCGTGGTCGCGAACGCGGTGTCGGCCGCGTCGCGTCCGGTAGCGATCCGCACCAGCGTCGGGCGCGGTGCGAGACGCGAGGGGTCGAGTGCAAGCCACCCGCTCGCTGTCCGAACTTCGACGACCGCATGGAAGTCCATCGGCGAGAGCCCCGGCGCGTAGACCGCCGCAAGTCGCGCCGGGACGCCGAGCGCGCGGCACAAGGTGATGGTCAGATGGGCGAAGTCGCGACAGACACCAACACCGGAGTGGAGTGTGTCGAGCGCGGTGTCCAGCGGACCACTGCTCCCCAGGGCGTACGTCAGGCGCTCGAAGACCCAGGACGCGACCGCGAGCGCAACAACGTCGGGCGGCGCTCCCACGGTGCCGGGGAACTCGGTCGCCGCAAACCCGACAAGCGCATCGGACTGGCAGTACCGGCTCTGACGGAGCGCCACGATCTCGTCCAGACCGGGCATGTCGTGACCGGGCGTGTCGTAACGGGCGCCTCGCCCGTCACCGGCCGCATCCGCCGCGGTCGCGCTCGCCGAGTACCCGAGCAGCAACGGTCCTCTCGGCGCCGTCACGAGATGCGTCCGGCCCCCGAGCTCGTCGGTGATCTCCCGAATCGGCAGCGCCGAGCCGTCAGGCCCCGTGCACGTGAGCTGCTCCTCGAGCACCGCTCCCGCGGTCGTGGCGATCGCGATCTGGAACGCCAGCAGTGCGGGCTCCACCACCTCGAAGCCCAGCGCACATCCGACTTCTCGCAGGGAGCCGGCACGCGGAGACTTGGGGGTCGGGGACGCGGGCACGCGCGAGTTTCCCACGTACCGTGCCAGGATGGGCGGGTCGGAGAGGAGGAGCTCGTGGAGATCTACGCACCGGAAGGCGCGCGGGGGAAGCCCCCGGTCTCACTTGCGCCGTCGCGCCCCTCGTTGGCGGGCGCCAGGATCGGGATCCTCGACAATCTGAAGCCCAACGCGGGGATCCTCCTCGGTCGCATGGCCGAGCGGATCGCCGAGCAGTCGGGTGCGGTCGTCACGGTCGTGGAGACGAAGAACGCTGCGGTCGGCGCCCCGGATCAAGTCCTCCGACGACTCACCAAGGAGGTCGAGCTGGTCCTCACCGGCTCGGCCGACTGAGGATCGTGTACGTCGTGGAGTGTCCACGACTCCGTTGCGCTCGAGAGCGCAGGCATCCCGACCGTCATCGTCACGACGACGAAGTTCCGCGTGCTCACCGACCAGGTCGCGTCCAGCCTCGGCCAACCCGATGCGCGGATCATGGAGGTAGCGCACCCCCTCGGCGGGACCGACGAGGCGACGGTGCTCGCCTGGGCCGATGCCGCCGCCGACGAGGCGCTACGACTGCTCACCACAGGACCCTGACGTGATCGAACGAGCCGCGCTCGAAGTGGCCTTGCAGGACGTCCGCGCCCTCGTCGCGGCCGACGGTGGCGATCTCGTGCTCACCTCCATCGACGACACGACCGCCCACCTCGCGCTCGTCCTCGACACCGCCGAGTGTCGAGCGTGCGTGATGCCCGGCTCGTTCCTCGAGACGGTGGCATTCGACATGCTCGCGACGGACGTCCCGGGGCTCACTGCCGTCGTCGTTGACGACCCGAGGGCGACCGACTGACTGATCGGCGACGGATTCCCCGCGATGTGCACGCACTCACAGTGCCAGGGGCCTGGCCTTCGGCATCTG
>JANOWV010000395.1:0-6392 GCA_031418075.1 Actinomycetes bacterium | reverse complement strand
GGCCTCGTCGGTGGGGGCGTCGTCCTCCGGTGGGTTCGTGCCCAGGAGCGCGGCGGCCGCGGCAGCAGCAGCGGCGCCGTTCTCCGTGAAGTCGATAGTCATCGGTCTCAGTGGTCTCAGTCGAAGAGGAAGAGGACGAACTTCGAGGACGCGTAGTCGAACCCGAAGATCAGGGCGGTCATGAAGATCACGGCGATGAGCACCACGACCGTGGAGTTGAAGACTTCCTTGCGGGTCGGCCAGGCGACCTTCTTGAGCTCGGACTTGACCTCACCGAAGAACGCCCGAAGGCCGACCCGCTCCCGCTTGGGATCGGCGCCTGGCTGAGGACGCGCGCGCTTCTCGCCCGGCTTGTCGGAGCCTTGGCGCTCCATCAGCCGCTTGGTCTGGCGGTTCATCGGTTGGTTCATGGATGCGTGTCCTGGCAGGACCGTGGGATCGGGGATTCAGAGCAGGGCAGGAGGGAATCGAACCCCCAACCGCCGGTTTTGGAGACCGGTGCTCTACCTAATTGAGCTACTGCCCTCCGGCGCGGGGGCCAGTCGGGCAGGATAGCAGCGCGGCCTCCCTCCGCTCCCTGCGGAGCGGCTTCGGAGGCGGCCGGGTCCGTCAGGCGTGCGCGAGCGCGGCCCGACGGCGGGCTCGGGCGATGAGCACCGCGGCCGTCGTGGCGCCGGCGGCAGCCACCGCACCGCCGATCGCGCCGGCGTAGGCGAGGCGTTTCCCGGACAGCAGCGAACGGATCGCGCGACGCTCGGAGGCCTCGCCGAGCGCGGCGAGCGTCTGCGTCAACAGGCCGGGGACCGGCTCGAGGTACTGCGTCCGCAGCATCTGGAGCCCGCGGAGCATGCGCCGATAGCGCGCCAGTTCGGCCTGGCACCGTAGGCAGGCGTCGACGTGGTCGTGCACCGTGAGCGCGAGGGTCACCTCGCCATCGACGGCGGCCGGGAGCATGAGCGCGACCTCTTCACACCGCACGGCTCGACCCCCGTCCCGCATCGAAGTCGTCGCCGGTGAGATCGATCACTGAACGACCCTCGGACTCATCGAGCATCTCGCGCAGTCGCTTGCGGCCCCGATGCAACCGCACCTTCGCGGCTGAGACGCTGATGTCGAGGTCCTCGGCGATCTCTTCGTGCGACAGCCCGTAGACATCCTTCAGGATCACGAGCGAGCGCAGCGATGGGGAGAGGCGATCGAGACTGGCCGCGAGCTCGGTGAGCCCGAGCGTCGCACCGACGAGGTCCTCCGTGCGGGCCTCGACGCGGGTGTCGATCTGCTCGGGCACGTCGTCGATCGGACTCGTGCGGCGCCGGCGACGACGGTCGACGAACGTGAACGACGCGTTGGCGGTGATCCGGTACAGCCACGTCGTGAACGCCGCGTCGCCTCGGAACCGCTTGAGGCTCTTCCAAGCTCGGAGGTAGGTCTCCTGCACCACGTCTCGCGCGTCCTCCTCGTTCCCGGTGAGGCGAACGGCCAGCGTGTAGGTGCCGACGTAGGTGCGGCGCACCAGCTCGTCGAACGCCGTTCGGTCTCCCCGGCGGGCCTTGGCCACGAGCTCTTCGAGCTCCTGGGCCAGTCGACCCTCTTCGTCAGATACACGCATAGGACTCAGCGGGAGGCTACGGGGTTACCTGCCAGTAGGCCACATGCGCCATTGGGCCACCCATACCTCAAGCGCCCCACCGGTCGCGCCGATGCTCACCTCGGCAGTTCGTGGGTTCCCACCCGCACCCAACTGCCACATCCGCTGGAACCTGGGGCGCCGATGGCCGACCACGAGCCGAGTCGAGATCGCTCGACTCCGCGCGCCTCGGCCCCGTTCCCGGTGGTGCTGCTGACCGTCGCCGTGGCCCTCCTCGGGCTCGCGGCGACGCTGTTCGTCGTTCGCTCGTTCCAGCCCATGACGGGTCAACACGACGGTTGGCTGACGGTGTTGCTCGTCGCGGTCGGGTTCGCGGCCGCCGAGGTGTTGGTGGTCCACCTCCACGTTCGCCGGAACGCGCACACATTCTCCATGAGCGAGCTCCCGCTCATGATCGGCCTCTTCTTGGTCAGCCCGCCAGTGCTCATCTGCGCTGCGCTTGCGGGATCCGCAATCGCACTTGTCCTGCATCGCCACCAGCATGGGATCAAGCTGCTCTTCAACCTCGGGCGGGGTGCGCTCGAGATCTCGGTCGCGCTGGTCGTGTTCCGGGCGATCGGCTCGGCCGAAGGCGTGCCCCACAACGGCGAGGTGCTGGCTGCCCTCGGCGCCGCGCTGACGTACTCGTTGGTCGGCGTCGGCCTGGTTTCCCTGGTCATCGCGGCCGCCGAACGCTCGTGGAAGAGCGCCCGGTTCGCGGCCACACTCCCCGTGAGCGCGCTCGGCACCCTCATGGCGGCGTCGCTCGGGCTCGTCGCGGTGATCGTGCTCGAGATCACGCCGACGACCGCCTGGCTGCTGCTCGTCCCGTCGATCGGCTGCTATGCCCTCTACTCGGCCTGGACGCTCCAGTCGCGACGCATGGAAGGCCTCAGCTTCCTCTATCGCACCGCCCAGATGCTCCAGGACCACGGCTCGGTCGACGACGCGATCACCGCGCTGCTCGGCGAGACCCGTGAGCTCCTCCGGGCGAAGAGCGTCGAGGTCCTCTACCAACCGACCTCGGGTGGGAGCGCACTGCGGGCTCGGTTCGTCGACGGTCTGGATGCCTACGTCGAGACCTGCGACGGTGGCGAGATCCCGCTCCTCCTCGAGACCCTCGGCGGACGGCCCGGCGCCCAGCTCGTCGGGGTCGAGGACTCGCCGTCGCTGACCGCCCACGTCGGCGGCGACGCGAACGGGCGTGCCATCCTCGCCCCACTCACCATCGGCGACGTAGCCGTGGGGGCGTTCCTCGTGAGCCCACCGTCGCACCGGGTCAACCACTTCACCGAGGAGGAACGCCAGCTCGTCGACACCACGGCCCGGGCCTTGAGCGTGGCCCTCGAGAAGGGTTCGCTCGAGACCTCGCTCCGAAAGCTCCGGACGCTCGAGGAGCGCCTCGTGCAGCAGGCCTACCACGATCCGTTGACCGAGCTGCCCAACCGGGCGCGGTTCATCGAGCGGGTCACCGAGGTCACCAACGGATCCACCCCCGCGCACGGTGCCTTCGCGGTGCTGTTCATCGACCTCGACGACTTCAAGACCGTCAACGACTCGCTCGGACATGACGCCGGCGACGCGCTCCTCATCGAGATGGGTCGACGGATCGGGAGCTCACTGCGCCCCGGGGACCTCGCCGCCCGCCTCGGAGGCGATGAGTTCGCAGTGCTGGTGCACGAGGTCGAGGGTGAAGGCAAGGCCGAGGCCGCAGCCGAGCGGTTCCTCGACTCGCTCACGAAGCCGTTCACGATCACGGGCCACACGACGAGGGTCTCGGCGAGCATCGGCGTTGCGATGGGTGCGCAGGGTGACGAGGTGACTGGGCTCATCAAGGGTGCCGACGTCGCCATGTACAACGCGAAAGCCGCGGGCAAGAACCGGGTCGCGATCTTCCACCCGGCCATGCACGAGGAGATGATGTCGCGCTACCAGCTGCTCCAGGACATCCAGGTCGCACTCGAGCGCGGCGAGCTCTCGGTGCAGTACCAACCGATCGTGAACCTGGCCACGGGCCAGGTCGAGTCCGCGGAAGCGCTCATCCGATGGGATCACCCGGAGCTCGGGCGCATCCCGCCCGACGTCTTCGTGCGCCTGGCCGAGGAGAACCGCGCCATCGGCGATATCACCCGGCTCGTCCTCGGCGACGCGTGCGCCCAGCTCGCCCGGCACGGCAGTGACCGGCTGCCCCGCGCCAGCATCAACGTCTCGGCACGCGACCTCAACGCCATCGACTTCGCCGACATCGTTGCCGCGGCCACCGAAGCCTGCGGCGTGGAACCGGGCCGCCTGGTGTGCGAGGTCACCGAGTCGCTGCTGCTCGAGGAGCGTGCCACTGCCACCCTCGACCTGTTGCGCCTGACTGGCGTGCGGGTCGCACTCGACGACTTCGGCACCGGCTACTCGTCACTCCAGGTGCTGCGCAGCCTTCCCCTCGACGAGATCAAGATCGCCAAGCCGTTCATCGACGATGTCGAGCTCGATCCCGCCGCGGCCGCGTTCGTCCGTGCGATCACCACGCTGGGCAAGACCGTCGGCCTCCGGGTGGTCGCCGAGGGAGTGGAGCGACCGAGCCAGATCGGCGAGCTTCGGGAAGCCGGTGTCGACGCGGCCCAGGGCTACCTGTTCGCCCGGCCCATGGACGCAGAGGATCTCGCCACCTACCTGGCCCAGCCGAGCGAGCTCTCGACCGGTCTCGTGGCACCCGGGCGCCACCGCACCGCCTCCGCGGTCTGACGCACACGCGTCAATCGACCACTCTTCGTGGTCTTCGGCTCAAGATTCTGCCCAAGCTTTGCCGATATCTCCTGCAGTGCCACCACGATGAGTGGCAATCAAGACGGCGTTGAACCCCGGCGTGTATCTGGTCGCCTGTGCCGGGCGGAGCAAATGGCGAACCCACCGTCTGGATCCAAACGAGCAGTTGGAGACAGTGCGCATGGCGGGGTTCGACACGACCACCTCTCCCGACCGCAATGACGGCGGCCGCGGCGTGAGCTGGGGCGGGCGCCAACGGCGCATCGCGGCGCTCCTGGTGACCACCCTCGTCGCCACGCTCGGTGGCTCCGTGCTCGGCACCGGCATCGCCGGGGCCGCCCATCAGCCGGCGACGACCACCACGACCACCCCGGCGTCGGACGCCACGACGACGACGGCACCGACCGTCGCGCCGACCACCACGACCACGCAGCCGGAGGTGACGGGCCCGAAGTCGGGGCCCGGCGGGTCGTCGAAGCCGAAGTACGACCCGGCCACCGACGTGAACTCGATGGGGCTGACCTCCGGTTACATGGGCGCATCGGTCTTCTGGGACGCCGGCTTCACCGGTCGCGGCGTCGACGTCGCGATCATCGACTCGGGCGTGGCTCCGGTCCCCGGGCTCGACGGCCCCGACAAGCTCATCCACGGGCCCGACCTCTCCTTCGAATCCCAATCTCCCGACCTGCGGAACCTCGACACCTTCGGACACGGCACGTTCATGGCCGGGCTCATCGCCGGCCACGACGCCGACCTCGCGACCCCGTACTCGAGCGCCCCGGCCTCGCAGTACCGCGGCGTCGCGCCCGACGCTCGCATCGTCAGCCTCAAGGTGGCGGCCGCCGACGGCGGAGTCGACGTGTCACAGGTGATCGCCGCGATCGACTGGGTCGTCCAGCACAAGAACGACAACGGGATGAACATCCGCATCCTCAACCTCTCGTACTCGATCAACTCGGCCCAGTCGTACCTCGTCGATCCCCTCGCCTTCGCCGTCGAGCAGGCGTGGGACGCAGGCATCTTCGTCGTGGCGTCGACGGGCAACGCCGGCTACCTCAAGAAGTCCAAGGGAAGCGGCAACATCGGGATGCCGGCCCGCGATCCGTTCGTCCTCGCCGTGGGCGCCTCCGACTCCCAGCACACGCTCGGGGTCGTGGACGACATTGCGCCTGCGTTCTCCTCCAGTGGCGGCAAGGCGCGCGATGCCGACGTCGCCGCACCCGGCACCAGCTTGCAAGGCCTGCGGGTCCCGGGCTCCTTCATCGATCTCAACCACCCCGAGGGACGCATCGACGACCGCTACTTCCGCGGCAGCGGTACCTCGCAGGCCGCCGCAGTCGCTTCGGGCGCTGCCGCGCTCGTGATCCAGCAGCGACCCGACATCACCCCCAGCCAGCTCAAGGTGCTCCTGCAGAAGTCGACCTCGCCCCTCAAGGGCAGCTCGCCGACGCAGGTCGGCAAGGGTGAGCTCAGCCTGGCCAAGGCGTTTACCGGGAAGTCCGACAAGTCCGACAAGAACTGGACGCCGGGCACCGGGACGGGGAGCCTCGACCTCGCCCGTGGGACCGACAGGGTGAGCGACGACGGCGTGCCGCTCGCCGGCGAGGTCGACATCTTCGGCCAGCCGTTCAACGCCGCCGCGATGGCCGCGCTCGAAGCAGCCCGAGCGAGCTGGGTGGATGGGACCTGGAACGGCAACGTGTGGACCGGTCGCTCGTGGACCGGACGCTCCTGGACCGGCGCCGAGTGGACCGGACGCTCGTGGACCGGTCGCTCCTGGACGGGTCGCTCGTGGACGGGACGCTCCTGGACCGCCGGATCGTGGACCAACGGTGCCTGGGCCGGAAGCTCGCTCTCCGGGCGCTCCTGGACCAGCGAAGTGTGGGCAACCGGGTACTGGGGCTGATCGAGATGACCGACCGCACGAAGACACACCCGATCGGAACGAGGAACGAGGAGCGATGAGCATCTTCGAAGCATCCGAAGGACGCGCACGGGCTGCCCGCGG
>JANOWV010000394.1:0-4049 GCA_031418075.1 Actinomycetes bacterium | reverse complement strand
TGCCGCGAGCAAGGTGCTCTACGACGACCGCAGTGTCGCGTATGCCGAAGCCGCGCTCACCTTCACCGGTGAGCCGATCCTCCCTGGGGCCGGAAAGCCCGACAGCGCTGCGGTGTCGCGACCCTTCGAGGTCCTGTATCCGTCGCCGTGGGCGTTCGTCGTCGAGACGAAGGCATTCCGGTGGGTCGGTGGATTCGACGAGACGCTCACGCCCGGCGTGGAGCACGTCGACCTCGGCTGGCGACTGTGGATCGCCGGCCTTGCCGTGATGCTCGCACCCGACTCGGTCCTGCGCCTGGCGCCCGTGCACACCTTTGTGCGTCGACCGACGCGTCCCGTGCTCGGCGGCCTCGGGATGATCTACAAGAACTTCGAGGAGGCCTCGCTCTCCAAGGCGATCGCGGCATCGCTCGCGCTCGCCGACGAGGAAGCGGCGCCGCAGTTCCGAGCGCGGTTACCGCAGCTGGGAGGGGCGCGCGCCGCGGTGCAGGCATTGCGTCGCGTCGCCGACAACGAGATCCTCCCGCTCTTCCGACAGCCCACCTCCGCCGGCACGGTCGACGAGGCGGCCGTCGCCGAAGTCCGCCAGACGCTCGGTATCGATGCGATCTTCACGACGCGGAACCGGGTACTCGTCGTCACGCCCGACGTGCTCCAGGCCACGATGGCCGGCCCGGCGATCCGAGCCTGGCAGATGGCGCAAGCGCTCGCACGCGAGCACGAGGTCCAGCTCGTCACGACGGTTCGCTGTGACCTCACCCACCCGGACTTCGTCGTCCGTCAGGTCGGTGGGCCCGAGCTCCAAGGGCTGGTCGCCTGGGCCGACGTCGTGATCTTCCAGGGGCACATCATGGCCGACCACCCCTGGATGAAGCAGAGCGACACGATCCTCGTCGCCGACATCTACGACCCGATGCACCTCGAGGTGCTCGAGCAGTCGCGCGACGTCCCCCCGCCGAGCCGACGTGAGGCAGTGCGCGTCACGGTCGAGGTCATGAACGAGCAGCTCGCCCGTTGCGACTTCTTCCTCTGTGCGAGCGACAAGCAACGCGACTTCTGGATCGGCCAGCTCGCCGGCGTGGGGCGCATCAACCCGGCGACCTACGACGACCACGAGAACCTCGACGATCTCATCACGGTGGTGCCCTTCGGCATCAGCGACGAGGCCCCGAAGCCCACGAGGAAGGTCCTGAAGGGCGTCGTGCCGGGGATCGGCGACGACGACCTCGTCATCTTGTGGGGAGGCGGCGTCTACAACTGGTTCGATCCGATCACCCTCGTGAACGCGATCGACCGGCTTCGCGCCCGCGTCCCGAACGTGCGGCTGTACTTCATGGGGATGAAGCACCCGAACCCGCTCGTCCCGGCGATGCAGATGGCGGCGCGCACCCAACGGCTGGCGTCGGACCTGGGGCTCGTCGACGAGCACGTCTTCTTCAACGAGGATTGGGTGGCGTACACCGAGCGGCAGAACTACCTGTTGGAGGCCGACCTCGGCGTCAGCACCCATCTCGACCACATCGAGACCGCGTTCTCGTTCCGTACGAGGATCCTCGACTACCTCTGGACCTCGTTGCCGATCGTCGCGACGTCCGGCGACTCGTTCGGGGATCTCATCGAGCGCCACGGCCTGGGTCTGACCGTCCCACCCGACGATGTCGACGCCCTCGAGGAAGCCCTCTACCGACTGCTCTCCGACGACGCGTTCCGCCAGGAGTGCGGCGATGCGATCGCGCAGACCGTGCCGCAGTTCCGTTGGGAGCAGGTGCTCGAGCCGATCCTCGAGTTCTGCCGCCACCCCCGCCGTGCCGCCGATCTGGTCGACCCGCGCCAACGCGTGATGATCGGTGATCCGATGGCCCAGGCGATGTGGGGCCGCGGCGGGATGCGTCACACCGCGCGTGTCGCGATCTCGCACCTGCGTAATCGGGAGTACGACGAGCTGTCGCGCAAGCTCAAGATGCGGCTGCGGCTCGCGCTGTTCCCGGACTCCGGCGGTCCCGGCGCCCGAGCCGACTGAGTACTCAGCACCTCGATGGGCAACCTCCGGCGCAGCGCCAGGTCGAGCCGGGAACAGATCGATTCCCTGGAGTCCAGGATCAGCGACCTCGAGACTTCGTCTGCCGAGATGCAAGCGGTGATCAAGCAGATGGGCGGCTTCCTGCTACCGCCACCGCACCTACAGGATCGCGTGGCTGCCTACTCAGGCCCATTCTTCATCGAGCACGGCGAGTCCCTCTTGGGCTTTCTCGAAGCCGCGCTCGGTGCACTCGGCAAGGACCTGACGTCATTCCCTGCTGTTCTGGACTTCGGTTGTGGCTGCGCCCGCGTGTTGCGGGCGTATCACTACCGGAGCTCTCCCTCGCAACGGCTTTGCGGTACCGACATCGATGTGGAGACGATCGAGTGGTGTCGAGCGAACTACGCGAACATGGCGGAGTTCAGCCTCAACGCCGAAGCGCCCCCGATGTCCTATGCCGACGAGACGTTCGACCTCGTCTACAGCGTCTCCGTCTTCACACATCTTCCCGAAGACATGCAGCTCACGTGGCTACGCGAGCTGCAGCGCGTGACCAAGGTCGGCGGCTATCTCCTGCTCACGACGTTCAACGAGAAGTCGTTCGAGGAAGGACTCCCAGCGGAGTCGCGCGAAGAAGCCCGAGAAGCAGGGTTCTTCTACAACGATCAGGGTCCCGAGACGCAGGGACTCCCGGACTTCTATCGGCAGAGCTACCACACGGCCGCGTACATTCGATCGCACTGGTCCGAGTACTTCGATGTGCTCGACATCCGCGAGCGAGCAGTCGACGACCTCCAGGACATCGTCGTGTGCAGAAGGCGCTGACGCGACTAGTCGCGACGGCGGCTGCGCCGCATCCGAGGTGCCCGGCGCACGAAGCCGCCGACCGCTCGGAGGCGGCTGACCACGACATCCGCGTTCGGTCGGCGACCATGCAACATCGGGCTCAAGACGTCGCGGCGGGCGTACGAGGCGGTGACGAGCAGGGCCCGACCGGTTGCCGCGACCAGCCGCGCGGCGGGCTCGTGGCGGGCGATGACAAGCAGGCGGTTGCGCTCGTTGAAGTAGCGCGCGAGCCGCGAGCCCTCGACGCTCGTCGCCGAGTGGACGTGCCGGATCACTGAGGTGGGGACGAATCGGTAGCGCCATCCGTGGTTCCGGCCTCGGAGCGACGCTTCGACATCCTCGTAGTAGAGGAAGAGCCGTTCGTCGAGGCCACCGAGCTCGTCGACGTAGCGCCGCGCGAGCAGGACGCCGGCACCACACCACGCGTCGACATCGGTGGGCTCGTCGTAGCGACCGTCGTCGGGCTCGAGGAAGCCGCGATCGCCGGCGTGACCATCGGGGAACACGACGGTGCCCGCGTTGTTCACGATCTCCATCGGCGCGCCCGAGAAGGGCACTGCCTGCCAATCCGGCGAGACGCCGACCTCCAGCACGACGGACTCGTCGCCCGACGCGACGGTGATCGTCGTCGGCTCGTCGGCCGCGAGCCTGAGCTCGGCGAGCGGTGTGGGTCCGGTGACAGGGCAGGGGAGGCGCAGTCGCGCGTCGGCGGCGGTCCATTGTCCGCTCGGCTCGTCGTCGGGCATGGGCTCGGTACCCCAGAAGCCGGAGAGGAGCTGGGCCCGCGTCCAGCAGTCGACGTCGCCAACCCGAGCGCCCGAGAGTCGGACGCCGAGCTCGCGCCGGTCGCCACGTCCCCGCCGGTGCGTCGTCGCGGAGAGTGCGAGCTCCACGAACGGGGTGGCGAAGAGGATCTTCGGGCACGCGGCGCCATTGGTCGGGGCGGCGTCGAGTGCTTCCACGAGCGGACCGAGCCAGCTCGGTGTGACCGTCGCGTCGTTGTTGAGTAACGCGCGGAATTGGGTGGGGGCGACCTCGCCCAGGCCCAGGTTGCAGCCGCCCGCGAAGCCCGCGTTCGTCGGGCTTCGAACGACCTGCACGTCCGGGAGCTCGGCCGCCACGCGCTCGGCAACCCCGTCGCCCGCGTGCCCCTCGACGGGGTTGTCGACGAGGACGATCCGCA
>JANOWV010000393.1:0-4332 GCA_031418075.1 Actinomycetes bacterium | reverse complement strand
CGCTGCAGGCCACCGTGCCGGGCCCACCGTGACTTGGTGGTGCGCCGTGTTGACGACACTGGTGTGTGGGGATACTCCCCTCCGAGACGGAGAGGTTACACGTTCGCGGCGGCGATCGACCGTATCGCGACCTCGGCAAGGACCCGGACGCCCGCGGCGATCGCGTCCTCGTGGACGTCGAAGGTCCCGGCGTGGATGTCGAGCCACTCCTCACCCCGGGCCGGATCGTGCACCCCCAGGCGCGCGTACGAGCCCGGGACCTGCTCGAGGTACCAGGCGAAGCTGTCGCCACCCATGCTCTGCGGCGCCTCACGGCGTGCGCCCTCGCCGAGCACGTCCCCGACGACACGCTCCAGCAGGGCCGTCTCGGCCGCGGTGTTCACCGTCGGTGGGGTACCGCGCTCGTACTGCACCGACCACGTGGCGCCGGTCGACCCGAGCAGCTGCTCGAGCGCGTCGTCGAGCATCGCCGGGGCCGTGCTCCACAGCTCGACGTCGGGGGTCCGCAACGATCCCCGCAGCTCCGCCGATGTCGGGATGACGTTCGCTGCGTCTCCGGCCCGGATCGCGCCGAAGGCCAGGAGCAGGTCCACGTCACCCGCGGCTCGTTGCAGCACGGCCGGGAGCTCGAGCCCGATGCGCCCGGCCAGGGGCACGAGGTCCACCGTGAGGTGAGGACGCGCGGTATGGCCTCCGGGACCTTCGAGCGTGATGGTCACCGCGTCGGTGGCCGACGTCACCGGGCCGACGCGCGTCCCGACCGTCCCCACGTCGAGCTTGGGATCGCAGTGGAACGCGAAGACCGCCGAGACCCCGTCGAGCCCCCCGTCGGCAATGACGGTGAGCGCCCCGCCGGGAACCGTCTCCTCGGCGGGCTCGAAGATCAGCCGTACCGTCCCCCGCTCGAGGACGGGAGCGAGTGCGAGCCCGGCGCCCAGGACGATGGTGGTGTGCACATCATGACCGCAGGCGTGCGCGACACCGGGGATCCGCGACCGGTAGGGCACCTGCTTGAGGTCCTCCATCGCGAGCGCATCGATGTCGGCGCGCAACGCGACGATCGGACCGTCACCCGGGCCGATGTCGCACCACAGCCCCGTACCCGATGACAGCAGGCGTGGCTCCAGGTCGGCGGCCCGCAGTCGTTCGGCGATCGTCGCCGTCGTCTCGTGCTCCGCGTTGCTCAGCTCGGGATGGGCATGGAGGTGACGCCGGAACGCGATCAGCTCGTCGTGGTGCCCCTCGACGAAGGTGTCGAGCCAACCCGCATCTGCGTCCACCGAAGCGCTCATCGGGCGGGCTCGCCAGTAGCGAGCTCGCCGACGAGTGCGTCCACGACGTCGACGAGTGAACCGCCGTCATCGACGACGCGGCGCTGACGTATGAAGCTCGGGCCGTCGTGCGCGATCGACCGCACCAGATCGAGCTCGTCCACACACCCGAGCCGCTGCGCGATCGGCGCCAACCGTCCGACGAGCTCGTCCACGAGGTCACGCGTTGGCCGCCGGGCGCCCGAGTCGTCGATGATCAGCTCAGCCTCCACGCCGAACCGTGATGCGACCCACTTGTTCTGGCGAACGACCCACTCCCGGGCACCTGGGAGCCGCTCGCCCCGGTCGAGGCGCTCGTCGAGGTCGGCCACCAGGCACTGGGCGAGTGCGGCGAGCGCCGCGACCTCCGTCAACGTGGGCATCGCGTCGCACATGCGCAGCTCTACGGTGCCGAAGTCCGGATGCGGGCGGACGTCCCACCACACCTCGCGGATCGACGTGATCGCGTCGGCGGTGATCAGCGTCTCCATCAGCTGCTCGAAGTCCTGCCAGTCGCGAAGCGGTGGCGGGAGCCCCGCGGTCGGCAGGGACTCGAACACCTTCGTGCGACACGACGCCATCCCCGAGTCGAGACCGTGCCAGTAAGGACTGGCGGCTGAGAGCGCGAGGAACAGCGGAAGGTGCGCCGCGAGGGAGTTGTTGATCGGCACCACCTTCCCGGGTGCGCGCACCCCCACATGGAAGTGGGTGCCGTAGGTCGCCATCCGACGAGCCGGCCACTGGATGCGCTCGATCAGCTCCTCGTAGCGCGGCTGCGGGCTGATCAGCTGGTCCTGCCAGTGCGAGAACGGATGCGTTCCTGCGCTCATGATCTCGAGCCCACGCGGGAGCGCGGCGGCGCGGACCTCGTCGAGCGACGCCTGGAGGTCGGCCCGCGCCTCCCCCGCGGTCGCGCAGATGCCCGTGACCAGCTCGAGCGTGCACTGGAACAGCTCGTGCTTGATCTTGGGATGGTCGCCGCCGTGGTCGCGGCCCAGCTCCTCGAGGATCTCGCACGCCGAAGTGGACAGGGCGCGCGTCGACCCATCGACGATGCTCACCTCGAGCTCGATGCCGAGCGACGCGCCCTCGGAGCTGTGGAAGTCGACGTGCATCGGAAGCGACCGGCTCCGAGGGAGCTACAGCTGACCCTTTGCGGCCTTCACCGGTGTGAGGAACTGCAGGTCGGCGTTCTCGATGAAATCGCCGAGTGACGCGCCGAACTCTGCGAAGGGCCCACTGGCCATGTGCGCGTCGAGCGACGCCTGATCCGCGTAGATCTCGGTGACGTAGAACTCGTTCGGGACCGTGGACGTGCGGTGGAGCGTGGAGTGCTCGGTGCCGGGCTCGTTGGCATCGATGTGCTCGAGCAACGCATCCCACACCGCCGTGAATTCGTCGGCCTTGTCGGCCTTGAGGGTCAGCTTGGCGACGACGGACACCTTGCTCATCGGTTGCTCCTGGTTCTGGTCGGGTTCGTGATCGGTTGGGGCGGGCGTTTCGGAACGGTGCGGTGCGACTCAGCGAGCGCCGCGCACCAACGCGCCGGGACGCGCGCCGGTCTCGACACCGTCTCGCATGACCTCGACGCCCGCGACGAGCGTCGCGGTGTACCCGTCGGCGCGCTGCAGCAGCCGACGTGCGCCGCCGGGGAGGTCGTAGACCATCTCGGGCCGTCGCAGGGTCAGGCCGTTGAAGTCGATGACGTTCACATCGGCGCGGTAGCCGGGCGCCAGGAGGCCCCGATCGCCGAGGCCGTACAGCGACGCCGTATCGCTCGTCATCTTCTGCACGACGAGCTCGAGCGGGAGCCGCGCACCTCGCGAGCGGTCGCGGGCCCAGTGCGTGAGCATCGTGGTCTCGATGCTCGCGTCGCAGATCGCGCCGACGTGCGCACCGCCGTCGCCGAGGCCGAGGGCGCTCGTGGGGTGCAGGATCATCTCCCGGATCGCCTCGTGGTCGAAGTTCGAGTATCCGAGGAGCGGACGGAGCAGGAGCTCGCGGCCGTCGTCGCGCAGCAACAGGTCATAGAGGAGCTCCCAGGGATCCGAGTCCAGGTCGGCGGCGAGCGCGGCGATGCTCACCTCGGGCGCAGGCTCGTAGTCGGGCGGGTCACCCATCGCGAAGGTTCGGTCGAGCCCCATCCCGATGAACGCGGCGCGGGGGTCGTCGATCGGGCGCTCGCCGAGGATCGCCGCGCGCACCGCGGGATCACGCATGCGCTCGACCCGCTCGTCGAGGGGCAGGTCGGCGATCGCCTGATAGCTCGGGCGGCCGTTGAGCGGATGGAACGTCTGGAGGCCGAGCAGCAGTCCGAGCGGGCGGCCCGCGACCTGCGGACGGATCTGGATGCCGTCGTCCCACGCCTGCTGGGCGAGCTCGAGCTGGGCCTTCCACTGGTCGGGCGACTCGTCGTGCTGGGCGAGCGCGAACGTCACCGGACGTCCCGTGGCCTCGGCCAGCCGACGCATCCACTCCATCTCGCGCTCGGGTGCCGCGAGGTCCTCCCCCATCACACCGGCCGGTGCAAGCTCGAACACTCCCTGGCCAACCTCGCCGAGCATGCGGCCGAGGCCGAAGAGCTCGTCCTCCGCGGCGAACGTTCCCGGCACCGGCTCGCCGTCGATCGCGCGGTGGGCGATCGTGCGCGACGTCGACAGGCCGAGCGCGCCGGCCTCGATGCCCTCTTTCACGATCGCGGCCATCGCGGTGATGTCGTCGGGGGTCGCGGGCTGGTTGCGCGCACCGCGCTCGCCCATGACGTAGCCCCGCACGGATCCGTGCGGTACCTGCGTCGCGATGTCGATGGCGAGGGGCTGGGCGTCGAGGAAGTCGAGGAATTCGGGGAATGTCTCCCAGCCCCAGCGGATGCCCTCGGACAGCGCGGCGCCGGGGATGTCCTCGACGCCCTCCATCAGCCCGATGAGCCACTCGTGCTCGTCGGGCTTGGCGGGCGCGAAGCCGACGCCGCAGTTGCCCATCACCACGGTGGTGACACCGTGCCACGATGAGGGAGCCATTT
>JANOWV010000392.1:0-2055 GCA_031418075.1 Actinomycetes bacterium | reverse complement strand
CGAGCCGAACGAATACGGGATCTGGTTCAAGATCGCCGACGGGGTGACGACCAACCTCGGGCTGCACGGCCTGCAGGCGCGAGCGGCCGACTACTTCGCGGTGTGGGGCTCCGAGAGCAAGCGACCGCCCACGAACTACGGCGGCGCGTTCAGCGACGCATGGACCCGTGCGAGCATCGGGCTCGGCGTCGACGACGCCGCGACGACTGAGCAGATCGACACGCTGGTCCGCATGTGTGAGGAAGACCTCGCGAACGGCTACCTGGCCGTCGACTTCGAGCCGGAGTACACGCCGGGCGTCGCGTTCGACGAGATCAAGGCGCTGGCAATGGTGGCCAAGGACCACGATGTGCCCGCCACCTTCCATGCTCGGTACTCCGACGACGTCGCGCCCGGGACGAATGCCGAAGCGCTGGCCGAGGTCTTGCAAGTCGCGCGCGAGACCGGCGCACGCGTGCACGTCGAGCACATCATCAGCACCGGCGGGACGTACACGATGGCGGAGTCATTGGCGACGCTGGAGGCGGCCCGAAAGGAAGGGCTGGAGGTGACCGCCTGTACCTACCCCTACGACTACTGGGCGACGTACCTCGCGTCGGCTCGCTTCAACTCCGGTTGGCAGGAGCGATTCCACATCTCCTATGACAGCCTGGCGGTCGTCGGGACCGGTGAACGGCTCACGGCGACGACGTTCGCGAAGTACCAACGACAGAACGCGCTGACCGCCGCGTACGCGATCCCCGAAGCTGATGTTCGCACGGCACTGCGCGCCGACTGGGTGATGCTCGGCAGCGACGCGATCCTCGAGCCGGGCGATCGCAACCACCCGCGTTCTACCGGGTGCTTCTCCCGCGCGATCGGTCGCTACACGCGCGACCTCGGTGTCATCGGGCTCATGGACGCGCTCGCCAAGGCGACGATCCTCCCCGCGAAGCTCACCGAGCCGGGCGCATCGCAGATGCGCAAGAAGGGGCGACTGCAGGTGGGAGCCGACGCCGACGTCACGATCTTCGACCCCGAGACGCTCATCGACCAGTCCACGATCGAAGCGCCGGGGGTCGAGGCGGCGGGGGTCCTGCACGTCCTGGTGGGGGGCCAGGTCGTGCGGACACCGGAAGGGAACCAGCGTGCGACCCGACCGGGCGTTGCGATCGTGAGCGGTTAGCCTGGCTCGGACACGGGGCTGGGGCCGACATTTCGACATGAGCTCAGCGGGAGTGTTCACCAGGTGAGCGAAGGCAACAGCCGATCGCGTCTCGGCGTGATCGGCGTGATCGTGATCGCGCTCTTCGCCGGGCTCTTCGTTCGGCTCTGGTTCCTGCAGGTCGCCACGTCGCAGAGCTATGCCGCAGAGACGCGCGCGAACCGCATCCGCGTCATCTCTGAGCCCGCGGTGCGGGGCAGCATCCTCGATCGCAATGGCAAGGTGATCGTCAAGAGCGAGCTGGTGAACAGCGTCCAGATCCGCCGCGGGATCACGAAGGCCGAGCGCAAGCGCGTCGTTCCCGCCCTCGCCAAGGTGCTGGGCAAGAAGCAGCAGTTCATCAAGAATCGGCTCGACAGCGTTCGCTACTCCCCGTACCAGCCGGTGCCGATCGCCAACAAGGTGCCCTACGAGACGCTCGTGTACATCAAGGAGCGTCCCGAGGTCTTCCCCCGCGTCGACGTCGTCCGCCGCAGTGTCCGCGTGTATCCCGACGGGGCGATCGCGCCGCACCTGTTGGGCTACGTCGGAGCGATCAACGCGCAAGAGCAGAAGCTCTACAAGGACGACGGGTACGGACCGGAAGACGTCATCGGCAAGGACGGCGTCGAGCAGATGTTCGAGACCGAGCTGCGCGGTTCACCCCGAGAGCGCAAGCTCGAGGTCGACAGCCGTGGGCGGTTCGTGCGCCAGATCTCCGATCACCAGGCGGTGGCCGGCAACGACGTCCAGCTGACGGTCGACCTCGACATCCAGCGCATCGCCCAGGAGTCGCTCGAGCAAGGGATGAAGGCCGCTGGGGGGCTGCGGGACCCGGGCGAGAAGACCAAGTTCGCGACGTTCAAGGCGAC
>JANOWV010000391.1:0-1576 GCA_031418075.1 Actinomycetes bacterium | reverse complement strand
GACAAGCGCTGCGGAGCGATCGGCAGCAGGATGCGAAACGACGTTCCACCTCCCTCCCGGGCCTCGCACGCGATCGAGCCGCCGTGGGCCTCGACGATCTGTCTCGTGATCGCGAGGCCGAGGCCCGTGCCCTCGCCCTTGGTCGAGAAGAACGGATCGAAGATGCGGGAGCGGACCTGCTCCGGGATCCCCGCGCCGCGATCGTAGACCCCGACCACGACGCTCATCCCATCGGCACCGACGGAGACGTCGATGGGGCCGCCGTCGGGCATCGCCTCGCGCGCGTTGCGCATCATGTTGAGGAGCGCCTGACGGATCTGGCCTTCGTCGAACAGCGCCGGCGGCACGTCGTCTGCCACCGCGAGGCGGAGCTCGAGGCCGGCTCGGTCCATCTCCGCCTTCGCGAACTCGACAATATCGCGGACTGTGCTCGCGAGATCGTCCGCCTCCATGCGCGGCTCTGGGAGTCGCGCGACGCGAAGATACTCCTCCGAGAGATTCTCGAGACGCTGCACCTCGCGGGTGATCGAGGTGAGGAGGCTCCTTGCCTCGTTTACCTTGCGGTCCGGCCCGTGACCTACCCACGTGCCCACGCCCCGGCCATGAGAGCCGCAAGGTCCTCAAGTACGGCCGCTACGGCACCCCACCGCGGCAGCGCTTCCGCTGCTCCGACGGCGATGAGTTCCACCGCTTCGTGCCCGAGGTTCCCCGCCACGCGACCCACGCAGGCACCTGCGACTCCTGCGACACCGAGGTCGCGACCCATCGCGGCCCGGTGACCGGGCGCCGCTACGACTTCCCAGTCCGCGAAGTCGCCTCGGCCTTCATCGCGGTGGGCACCGGAGCCTCCTACCAACGCGCAGCGCTTCGTGCCCGCGTCGCGGCAGATCGTGAGCTTCTTGAAGGAACCTGGGGCGGAAACACGGTCGCGGAGTGGGTCGATGCCCTCGTACCGGTCGTGCTCGCTGACCAGGCCGAGACCAGCTGGCCGGAGACGCTCGTGCTGGACTCGACCAGGTTCATGGCCGAGAACATCCGCACCGGCACCCAGACCCTCGCGTTCAACGTCCTCGGCGCCTACGGCTACCCCGCACGAGGGCAGGGACGGCCGCGGGTGTGGGCTCTGGCCGCCTACCACCGCGCCAGGGAGGTCGAATGGACCGATTCCTGCACAAACTCGACACGAGCGTCCCGCCACGGCTCGTCATCACGGACAGCGCTCACGAAGCTGGCAACGCAGCGCGCCAGGTCTGGCCCGTTCAGCCGGGCCCGTCGTTCCCGCTGCCGTTCGTCAAACGATGTGAACACCACCTGTACGCCAACGCCCGCGACGCACTTGCCGAGGACCGCGTGAGCCATTGGGGTTCGGTGCGGATGGAGGCACTCTCGGATGCGTTCCGCAGCCTCGACGGCTGGCAGGCGTTCACCGCCGTGACCCGCCACCCGAAACTGGTCGCCGCGCAGGCGTGGACGGCCGCGAACGACGAGCTCGTCATCGCGCAGGCCGGGGTTCGCCACCTCTTGCCCGACCACCACTCAACAGCCGCCCTCGACACCCACCTGGGCACCGTGCGCG
>JANOWV010000390.1:0-6335 GCA_031418075.1 Actinomycetes bacterium | reverse complement strand
CACCCAGATGCCGTCGTGCACGCCCCACGCGGTCTCTCCACGACGAGCGCCGAAGCTGAGAAGGCCGTATGGAAGGACGCGCTCGCCGCCATGCCCGACCTCTGTCATGCGGTACAAGAGGTCGTCGTGAACGGAAACGTCGAGATGGCCCGTGTCGTCGTCACCGGCACGATGACCGCTGGTTTCGCCGGGATCACGAGTACCGGAGGAAGCTTCCGAATCGATCAAGCCGTCATCACGCACCTGCGTGACGGGAAGATCGCGGAGGCGTGGGAGATCGCCGACATCGGAGCCCTCCAAGAGCAGATCACTGGCGGTCCGACCGCGCGCACCTGACCACCACACGCGAGAGCGAAGGGATGAGGGCGTCGGGTCCCGCCATCCGACCTGAGGCGCCGTGGGCGGACTTCGGCCGCAACGCCATTTCCAATGGTCAGCTCGTGGTCTGCCAGCTCACCTCGAAGAGCGGAACCGGCGTGTCGAAGCCTTTGAGCTCAAACGGTCCGCGCTCGACGAGTTCGAAAGGCTCGCCCACACAGAGCTCGCGCACAGCCGTCGAGACGAGGATCGCACTGACATCGGCTCGAGCGCAGGCACGGGCCGCGAGCTGCACCGCGGAACCGAACAGGTCGTTGTGTTCGGTGATCGGTTCGCCCGCGCTGATGCCGATACGAACTTCCGGATGTTCGGCGTCGCGCCTGTGATCCGCGAGCCGACGTTGGATCGCGACCGCGCACTCGATCGACGGTGCAACCGACCCGAACGACGCCATGATGCCGTCGCCCGTGTGCTTCACCTCGGAGCCTCCGGTCTCCGCCAACGTGCTTCGCACGACCCGGTCATGGGCGCGTACAACCTCCATCGCCCCGAGGTCACCCAACTGTTGTGTGATCATCGTGGAGTCAACGATGTCCGTGAACAAGATCGCGCGGAAGCCAGTTCCGCAGTTCGCATCATGCGCCGATTCGGGTGGCGGCCCGAGGAAGCTGGTCACGCTCTGACCTTCGACCCGAATGATGTTGCTAGCGATTTCACCGTGCGCCTCAGCATGGACGGCTTGAGCAGCTTCCTTGCTCGGAGCATCGACGAAGCAGAACACCGAATGTGCTTCGGGGTCGAACCAGTAACTCAGGTAGTTCACGCCGTATTTCGCCTGCACGGCGAGGTCGAGTTCGTGGAGCCCCGCCACGTCCGCGGCTGAGGCGACGACGTTGTCGTGACGGTCCATGAACGTCGGCATGGCTTGGCTCCGATGAGCGCGCGGCGGGGTGGAGACGAAACCTCCCATCCACTCCAGATGTGTGCAAACCGGTTCGGCCGCTGGCTCCAGGCGTGCGAGGAGTCTGGGACCCACCGCATCTCGCGCGGGCGGCTCAGTCGTCGGGGTGGAGGATCTCTTCGAGCTCGGACGCCTCGGCCTTGGCGTCGGCGGGGGGGAGGGGGCCCACGTCGATCTTCTTCGACTTGCGCCACTCGAGGTAGGGCGGGATGAGGGAGATCAGCACGATGAGGGCGATGATCGGGAGCAGGTACTTGTCGATGCTGTCGCCGACGACGTCGCCGAGCGCCCAGCCGAGCATGGTGATCCCGACGGCCCAGATGACGGCGCCGACCAGGTTGTAGCGGAGGAAGGTGCTCCGCGGCATCTCCCCGACCCCCGCGAGCACCGGCGCGAAGGTGCGCACGATCGGGACGAACCTGGCGATGACGATCGTCTTCGGCCCGTGCTTCTCGAAGAACTCCTTGGTCCGCTCGACGTACTCCTGCTTGAAGATCTTCGAATCCGGCTTGCTGAACAGGCGAGGCCCGATCCGGGACCCGATGGTGTAGCCGACCTGGTCCCCGAGCACGGCGAACACGAACGCACCGGGGACGACGAGCCAGATGTCGAGCTTTCCCTGGCCGGCGAGCAGGCCCGCGGTGAAGAGGAGCGAATCTCCGGGGAGGAAGAAGCCGATCAGCAGTCCCGTCTCGGCGAACACGATGAGCCACACCGCGATCTCCGCGTACGGGCTGAGCGAGTCGAGCAGGCTCTTCGGGTCGAGCGAGATGCCTGAGAGGAGTCGTTGCACGGGGAGGACTGTAGACGCGGCAGACGCGAATTCTCCGTGTCACGTGCGCGGTTGTGGTCGCGAACTCCTTACACGCATTGATGTTCGTGCACGCGGCTTGACTCGAAGGTCACGGTTGTGTCGATCCTGTCATCGGACGGGATGCGCGGTCCCTCGCGGCGCACCGACCACACTTGTCCCAACAAACGCCGGTCTCCGGCGCGCCCGACACCACGGACGCGGAAAGGTCCCTGTGCCCAAGCCATTGGTGATCGTCGAGTCGCCAGCAAAGGCGAAGACCATCGAAGGCTTCCTCGGTCGCGAGAACGTGCGGGTCATCGCGAGCTACGGGCACATCCGTGACCTCCCGGGGAGCGCCAAGGCCGTCCCCGACAGCATCAAGGACAAGGAGGTGCGCCGGCTCGGGGTCGACGTCGAGCAGCACTTCGAGCCGGTCTGGGTGGTTCCGGAGAACAAGAAGCAGTACGTGAAGGCCATCAAGGAGGCCGTGAAGGACGCCAGCGAGCTGTACCTCGCGACCGATGAAGACCGTGAGGGCGAGGCCATCTCCTGGCACATCCTCCAGGTGGTCAAGGTCCCTAAGGGCGTCCCGGTGAAGCGGATGGTGTTCCACGAGATCACCGCCCAGGCGATCGCCGAGGCGTTCGAACAGGGTCGCGAGCTCGACGAGAAGCTCGTGGAGGCGTATCAGGGCCGCCGGGTCCTCGACCGCCTCTTCGGGTACGAGATGTCGCTCGTCACCCGGCGCCGGGCCGGCGGCGCCAGCTCCGCCGGCCGGGTCCAGAGCGTCGCGGCCCGACTCGTCGTCGAGCGCGAACGCGAACGGATGGCCTTCCGCGCGGCCTCGTACTGGGACCTCCAGGCGACCTTCCACTCGGGCGACGCCGACTTCGCGGCCGGACTCGTCGCGGTCGACGGGCGCCGGCTCGCGGTGGGGAAGGACTTCGAAGCGACGACGGGCCAGCTCAAGGAGTCGGCCGACGTCGCCCTGCTCGACGAGGGCGGAGCGACCGATCTCGCGTCCCGCGTGCGCGACGTCCCGTATCGCATCGACTCGGTGGAGACGAAGTCGTTCACGGAACGGCCGCGTCCGCCGTTCACCACCTCCACGATCCAGCAGGAGGCGGCCCGGAAGCTCGGGTTCAGCGCGGCCCGCACGATGTCGATCGCCCAGAAGCTCTACGAGAACGGCCACATCACCTACATGCGCACCGACAGCACCAACCTGTCGACGCAGGCGGTCAGTGCGGCACGGAACCAGATCCGCGCGCTCTACGGCGACGACTACCTCCCGGCGGAACCCCGCGCGTACAAGGGCAAGGTCAAGAACGCGCAGGAGGCGCACGAGGCGATCCGCCCGGCTGGCGACCAGATGCGGGTTCCCGACGATCTCGCGTCTGAGCTCCACACCAGCGACGAACGCCGGCTCTACGAGCTGGTGTGGAAGCGCACGGTCGCGTGCCAGATGGCCGACGCGCGCGTCCGACGCGTCACCGCCCGTCTCGTCGCCACCGCGTCAGGCGTGGGCGAGGTCGTGACGTTCCAGGCCACGGGCCGCACGATCGAGTTCCCGGGCTACCTGCGCGCCTACGTGGAGGGCGCCGACGATCCCGAGGCGGAGCTCGACGACCGCGAGGCGCTCCTTCCGCCTCTCTCCGAGGGCGACGCGGCGAAGTGCACGGCGCTCGAGCCGTCGGGTCACACCACGCAACCGCCAGCTCGTTACACCGAGGCCTCCCTCGTCAAGGAGCTCGAGGAGCGCGGCATCGGAAGGCCGTCGACCTACGCGTCCGTCATCGAGACACTCCTGCGTCGCGACTACGTGTGGAAGAAGGGGAGCGCGCTCGTCCCGTCGTGGACCGCCTTCGCGAAGCAGCAGCTCCTCGAGCGCCACTTCCCCCAGCTCATCAACTACGAATTCACCGCCACGATGGAAGAGGCGCTCGACGCGATCGCACGCGGTGAGGGTGAAGCGGAGAAGTGGCTCCACGCGTTCTGGTTCGGTGACGGCACGCCCGGGCTCAAAGAGCTCGTCGACGACGAGCACCTCGCGACAATCGACCCCGCTGTCGTCAACGCGGTCCACATCGGCCACGACGCCGACGGCCGCGAGATCCTCGTCCGCGTCTGGAACAACGGCGCGAGCGTGAATCGCGAAGATGAGCGCGCACCGGTTCCTGCCGACCTCTGCCCCGATGAGCTCACGATCGAGAAGGCCGAGGAGCTCATCAAGGAGGGCTCCGGAGGCCCGCGGGTGCTCGGCGAGGATCCCGAGACCGGCCTGCCCGTCATGGTGCTCACCGGTCGGTTCGGTCCGTTCGTCCAGCTCGGCGAGATGGAGGAGGGCTCCGACGAGAAGCCCAAGCGCGCCTCCCTCCTCACGGGCATGACGGCGAACACGATGGAATTCGACGACGCCGTACGACTCCTGTCGCTCCCGCGGGTCGTGGGCGTCGGCGACGACGGCGTCGAGGTCACCGCGCAGAACGGGCGCTACGGCCCATACCTCAAGCGCGGGACCGACAGTCGCAGCCTCGAAGCCGAAGAGCAGCTGTTCACCGTCACCATGGAGCAGGCCGACGTGCTCTTCGCGCAGCCGAAGCGCAGGGGACGCCAGGCCAAGCCGCCGATCGCCGACCTAGGTCCGCACCCGGAGTCCGGCGCCAACGTCCGCGTGCTCGACGGTCGGTTCGGGCCCTACGTCACCGACGGCACCATCAACGCCACCGTGCCGCGGGGCGTCGACCCCGCGACCATCGACCTGAACCAGGGCGTCGAGCTGCTCCGCGAGCGCGAAGCGCGCGGGCCGGCCACCAAGCCGGCCAAGAAGGCCACCAAGAAGAAGGCCACCAAGAAGGCCACCAAGAAGGCCACCAAGAAGCGCACCATCAAGGGACCTGCCCCGAAGACCACGACCCGAGTGGTGAAGAAGGGCACGAGCGCCCGGGCGAAGGCGGCCAAGAAGTCGGCGGCCAAGGCGACGGTGCGGGCCGAGCAGGCCAGTGTGCAAGCCCCGGCCGGAGCCACCGGACCACCCGCTGACACCGCCGGAGCGGGAACCCTCTAGCCTTCCCTCGTCGTGAGCGCGGACCAACCGGCCCCATTCATCCCGGCGTCGCCGGACGAGCCGGCGGTGCCGCCCACTCCGTGGCGAGTCTTCGGGACGAAGTCCTACTTCCGGCTGTGGCTGGCCCAGGTCGTCTCGAGCACCGGCGACTGGATCGGCCTGATCGCGATCCTCGCGATCGCCGCACGCGTCTCCGACAACTCGGGCGCCGCGGTGAGCCTCGTCATGGTGGCGCGGGTGGTCCCCGGGTTCTTCCTGGGGACGGTCGGTGGGGTCGTCATCGACCGGTTCGACCGGCGCCGGGTGATGGTCACGTGCGATGTGGCCCGGGCCAGCTTGCTGCTCCTCCTCCCGTTCGTCGACACCCTGCTCGGGCTCGTGATGATCTCGTTCGGCCTCGAGATCCTCACGCTGCTCTGGGGGCCGGCCAAGGACGCGTCCGTTCCGCACCTCGTCGACCAGGCACAGCTCGCCTCCGCGAACAGCCTCTCGCTGATCGCCTCGTACGCCACCTTCCCCGTCGCGTCGATCGCCTTCTCACTGCTCGCCGCGCTCTCGGGATGGCTGGGGAACATCGACGCGTTCGCATCGCTGCGAGTCGACCAGGAGGTACTCGCGCTCACGCTGGATGCCTGCACGTTCCTCGTCTCCGCGCTGATCGTCTTCCGACTTCCGATCCCCCACGACCGCGAGCGGAGGAAGCAGCGGATCGACCTCACGGAGTCGATCCGCGACATCAAGGAGGGACTGCAGTTCATCGCGACGCACCCGAGAGTGCGCGGCGTGATCGTCGGACTCGGGTTCGGGCTCATCGGCGCTGGCGCGATGATCCCGCTCGGTCCCGCGTTCGCGAAGCAAGGACTCAACGGCGACAGCGCGACGTTCGGTGTATTGATGACGGCGCTCGGGATGGGTGCCGCGGTCGGCGTCGTGTTGCTCCTCGTGTTCCAGAAATGGTTGCAGCGCGAAGCCGTGTTCGACTTCGGCATCATGGGCACCGGGTTGCTGCTCATCTTCGCGGTGTCGCTGTCGTCGTTGTTCCCGGCGGCGCTCATGATCGGGTTCGTCTGAGCATTCGCTGGCACCGCGTACGTCACCGTGTTCACCGTGCTCCAGGAGACAGTGCACGTCGATCTCCGGGGCCGGACCTTTGCGACGCTCTACACCGTTATCCGCATGTGCCTGCTCCTTTCGCT
>JANOWV010000389.1:0-4052 GCA_031418075.1 Actinomycetes bacterium | reverse complement strand
GTCGACAAGTGGCTCGGCGATGGCGTGATGCTCGTGAGCACGAAAGAGGAGCGTCTCGTGGAGGCCTCGGTCGGGCTCATGCGCGCCGGCGTCCTCGCCGAGGCGACCGGTGGTCTCCCGCTGCGCGCCGGCATCGCCGCGGGTCCAGTGCTTCTCCTCGAAGGTGATGACTACGTCGGCAGCGCGGTGAACCTCGCGTCGCGACTCTGCACTGCCGCGGGTCCGGGCGAGATGCTGGCGACCGCGTCGATCGGGGACGCTCTACCGGTTGGGACGACCGCCATCCCGCGCGGCGCGCTCGCAGTACCGGGGTTCAAGACGCCCATCGAGGTGATCTGCGTCGGCGACGATGCGGCGCTCGCGCTGGCGCGCGACGAGACCGCGCTCACGTTCCCGAAGGCCGGGTAGCCTCCTCGTCGATGGCCGCCTTCGACCCGTCGACGCTCACCACGATGCGTTTCGAGCAGACCGGGCACGTCGGTCGGCTCACGCTCGCGCGTCCCGACACGCTCAACGCGTTCACGGTCGAGATGTGGTCGGAGATGCGGGCGCTCGGCGCCGCCCTCCTCGCCGACCCGGGCGACCTCCGTGCCCTCGTGGTGATCGGTGAGGGCCGCGCCTTCTCGAGCGGCATCGACACCAGCGTCTTCACCGCCAATGCGCCAGATGCGGGCGGGCCGGATGCCGGGGTCACGACCGCGCTGGGCGTCATGGGGGATGGCGCCGACGACGACCCGGTCGTCGCCACCATCCTCGGTGCGCAAGATGCCTACACCTGGTTCGCCGAAGCGCCGTTCGCGACCATCGCGGCCGTACGCGGATACGCGCTCGGTGCCGGGTTGCAGCTCGCGCTCGCGTGCGACATCCGTGTCGTCGCGCGCGGGACGAAGCTCGGCCTCCTCGAGTTCAAGTACGGGATCATCCCCGACCTCGGTGGCACGCAACGCCTCCCGCGCCTCGTCGGTGCGGGGAAGGCGAAGGAGCTGATCTTCACCGCCGCGAAGTTCGACGCCGACGAAGCCGAGCGGCTGGGCATCGCCGAGCGCGTCGTCTCGGACGAAGAGCTCGAAGAAGAAGCGTTCGACCTTGCCCGGGCGATCGCCGCGCAGCCGCCGCTCGCGGTGCGGGGCGCCAAGCGCGCGGTCGAAGCCGCCGGATCGGGGCTCACCGTGCGCGAGGGGCTCCGCGTCGAGGCGACGGCACAAGCGGTGTGCCTCCGCTCCGACGACATGAAGGAGGCCATCACGGCCTTCGTCGAGGGTCGGGAGCCCGTCTACCAGGGTCGCTAGCACCTCCCCGTTCGACGCAGTCGGCGTTCTCGTCCGACCACTCGTTGGGCCGACGAAGCGCTCCCGTACGCTGGATGGCGATGGACCGAGGCCCGCAGGACCCCTACGTCGACCGCTACGTCGTGCGACCCGGACCTCCCCTCTCGGGAACGGTGCGGGTCTCGGGCATGACGAAGAACGCCGGCCTCAAGCAGATGGCGGCGGCGCTCCTCGCACCGGGAACCACGGTCCTGCGCAACGTCACCGCGGTCGACGACCTCGGCGTCATGATCGACCTGCTGGCCGCGGTCGGTGCGGACGCGGCGCACACTGACGACGAGCTGCGCATCGAGGTTCCGGACATGCTCGCCCCCGAGGCTCCGTACGAGCTCGTCAGTCGGATGCGAGCGTCGATCAACGTGCTCGGCCCGCTGCTCGCGCGCAGCGGGTCGGCACGGGTCGCGATGCCAGGTGGCGACAACATCGGCAGTCGCAAGCTCGACATGCACTTCCGCGCGCTCACCGCGATGGGCGTCGAGCTCGACGTCGTGCATGGGTTCATCGAGGCGAAGTGCGCGGTGCTCGACGGCGCGCGTGTGGTGCTCGAGTTCCCCAGTGTCGGGGCCACGGAGACGGTCATGACTGCCGGCGTGCTCGCCCGGGGCGTCACGGTCATCGAGAACGCCGCGCGTGAGCCCGAGGTGTGTGACCTCGCCGCGATGCTCACCGAGATGGGCGCGCATCTCGACGGCGCCGGCACGTCGACGATCCGGATCGAGGGGGTCGAGGGACTCCAGCCCGTCGACCGACCGATCATCGGCGACCGGATCGAGGCGGGGACGTTGCTCATGGCGTGTGCCGTGGCCGGCGGCGACATCACGGTGGAAGGGATCCGGCCCGCGCATCTCGAGATGGTCGGTCGAAAGCTGACCGACATGGGTGTCGAGGTGAGCGCGGTCGCTGACGGGCTTCGCGTGCGACGGGAGGAGCGCTTGCGGTCCGTCGACCTCCAGACGCTCCCGTATCCGGGGTTCGCGACCGACTTCATGCCCCTCGCGGTAGCGGCGCTCGCCACGGCCGACGGCACGGCGATCGTCACCGAGAACATCTTCGACAACCGGTTCGCGTTCGTCGACGAGCTGAACCGCATGGGTGCCGACATCCGCACCGAAGGGCGCCACGCCGTCGTCCGCGGGGTATCGCAGCTCTCTGGGGCTCCGGTTCGTGCGCACGATGTGCGCGCCGGTGCGGCGCTGGTCCTGGCCGGCCTGGCCGCCGACGGCGACACGGTCGTCCTCGACCCCTTCCATGTCGAGCGCGGCTATGCCGACCTCCCGGCCCAGCTACGAGCCCTCGGCGCCTCCGTCGAACGGGTCCTCCGCTGAGGGTGCGCCCAAGCACCCGGATGCGCTCGGAAGGCCAGATGCGCTTGGAAGGCCAGATGCGCTCGGAAGGCCGGATGCGCTCGGAAGGCGAGATGGGTCGGGAATGCTGCGATACTGAGGGTGTTCGACCTGGAGCACCTTCGAAGGGAACCGAGCGATGAGCACGCCAGCCACCGAGACCGCGGACATGGAAGCCGGCGTCCTGTCGGCGATCGACGCCATCCGTCCCGCGCTCCAGGCCGATGGCGGCGACATCGTCTTCAAGACCATCGATGACGACTTCATCGTCCACGTCGAGCTCCTCGGCGCCTGTGGGACCTGTCCGGTGTCGACGATGACCCTCAAAGCCGGCGTCGAGCGCATCATCAAGGACCGGGTCCCCGGGATCGTTGCGGTCGAAGCCGACAACGTCGACACCGAGTAGCCGCGGGCCGGTGCGAGACCGTGCCGGCGTGACCCGCCTCGTCGACGCCACGCTCGCCGGCGACCGGGGGACCGTCGCCCGCCTGATCACGCTCATCGAGAGCGGTGCGCCCGAAGGCGTCGAGGTCGTTGCCGAGCTCTACGCCCGCACCGGCCGCGCGTACACGGTCGGGATCACCGGTGCCCCGGGTGCCGGGAAGTCGACGCTCACCGATCGGCTGATCACACGCCTCCGTGCCGACGGCGACGAGGTGGGTGTCCTGGCGGTCGATCCCACCAGCCCGTTCACCGGCGGCGCCATCCTCGGCGACCGCGTCCGGATGCAGGACCACGCCACCGACCCGGGGGTGTTCATCCGCTCGATGGCGACGCGTGGGCATCTCGGCGGGCTCGCGCTCGCGGTCCCGCAGGCGATGCGCGTGCTCGACGCGGCCGGCAAGCCGTGGGTCCTGATCGAGACCGTGGGCGTCGGCCAGGTCGAGGTGGCGATCGCCGATGCTGCCGATACGACGATCGTGGTCGTCACACCCGGCTGGGGCGACGGCGTCCAGGCGAACAAGGCCGGTCTGCTCGAGATCGCCGACGTCTTCGTGGTGAACAAGGCGGATCGTCCCGGCGTCGACGCCACGACGCGGGACCTGGCGCAGATGCTCGAGCTGTCGGGCGAGCGGGCATGGGTCCCGCCGATCGTGTCGACGGTTGCGACCGAGGGCACCGGGATCGAGGAGCTGTTCGACGCCATCTCGGCGCACCGGGCGTTCCTCGAGGCCGATGGCGCGCTCGACCGTCGCCGACGCGCCCGATTGGCCGACGAGGTGCGGGCCATCGTCCTCGCGCGGCTCGCGTCGCAGACCGACGCGGTGTGCTCGGGCCCGGAGTTCGACGCGCTCGTCGCGCGCGTCGCCGACCGTGAGCTCGACCCCGCCGCGGCTGCCACGTCGATCCTCGCGGCGTCGCGCAACCACTCGCCCGCTGC
>JANOWV010000388.1:0-4775 GCA_031418075.1 Actinomycetes bacterium | reverse complement strand
CGAACAGCACGTCGACCTGGCGGTCGACGAGGGTGAGGAAGTCGTTTCGGTGACGGTCGACGCAGAATCCGTCGGAAAGGGTGAGCGCGACCCGTCGGCCTGCGTCGTGGGCGAGTGCCGCGGCATGACGGAACGCTTCCTTCGCGACGGGTTGGTCGAAGAGGTACCCCTCGAGGTAGGTCACCTGCGCGGCGGCAATGGAGGCCGGGTCGACGTCGGCGGCGGCGATGTCGGACGCGGCGCCGAGGTACGTGTTGAGCGTGCGCTCGGCGTCGGGCGTCACGACGATCAGACAACGTCCGGTCGGCGGCCCGTCCGAGGCCGGCGCAGCAGGGAACTCGACGCCGGCCGTGCTGATGTCGTGGGCGAAGACCGCGCCGAGCTGGTCATCGTGGACGCGACCGACGAAGGCGGCGCGCCCACCGAGCGAAGCAATCCCCACCATGGTGTTCGCGGCGGAGCCGCCCGAGATCTCGGTGCCCGGTCCCATCGCTTCGTAGAGCGCCACGGCGCGATCGGCGTCGATGAGCTCCATCGAGCCCTTCGTCAGCCCCTGCGCCACGAGGAACTGGTCGCCCTCGTGGCTGAGAACGTCGACGAGTGCGTTGCCGATGCCGACGACGTCGAGCGCAGAACCGGGAGCGGTCATGCGACCGGGAGCTTCACTTCGAGCGTCACGGGGACTCCGATGTCGGTACCGGTCGATGCGCACTCCGAAGGTGCGGGACGGAGGCGTCGTCCGACCGTGGTCGTGCGGCCGTAGAGCGTCGTGCGCTGTTCGAGTGTGCGTCCGATCGGCTCCACGATGGCGCGGAAGTCGTCGTCGTCGAGCTCCTGGCCATGGCTCGCACCCGCGGCCCTCGAGATGTTCTCGTCCATGAGGGTCCCGCCGAGGTCGTTGCACCCGGCACGCAGCAGCTGACGGGCGCCACTCGCGCCGACCTTCACCCACGACGCCTGGATGTTGTCGATCCAGCCCCGGTAGGCGATCCGTCCGACGGCGTGCACCAGGAGCACCTCGCGGAACGTCGGCCCATGTCGGGAACGACCCTGCAGCGAGAGGGGAGTTGCCATGTGCACGAAGGGGAGTGGCACGAACTCGGTGAACCCACCGGTCTCGCGCTGGAGGTCGCGCGTCCGTACGAGGTGTCGGGCGACGTGGACGGGGCGCTCGACGGTACCGAACATGATCGTGACGTTGGACCGGAGCCCGACCTCGTGCGCGGTGCGGTGTGCCTCGAGCCACTCGTCGGTGGTGACCTTGTCCGGGCAGATGATCGCCCGGACCTCGTCGTCGAGCACCTCGGCTGCCGTTCCGGGAAGCGTGGAGAGTCCAGCGTCCTTCATCGAGCGGAGGTAGTCGCGGAGCGGGACGCCGAGCCGTCGTGCGCCTTCGGTGACCTCGAGTGCGGTGAAGCCGTGGATGTGGATGCCCGGCGCCACCGCCTTCACCGCCAGCGCGACGTCTCGGTAGTAGTCGCCGTCGAAGTCGGGGTGGATCCCGCCCTGGAGGCAGACCTCGGTGGCCCCGCACTCCACGGCCTCCACCACCCGCCGCTGGATCTCTTCGACATCGAGCAGGTAGGGCGTGCCGCGGAGGTTCAACGACAGCGGGCCCTTCGAGAACGCGCAGAACCGACACTTGTAGGTGCAGACGTTGGTGTAGTTGATGTTGCGGTTGCGGACGAACGTGACCGCGTCTCCGACGATCTCGCGGCGCAGCGCGTCGGCGACCTCGGCGACGGCGAGCACCTCGGGCCCGCGAGCCGACAGGAGGGTCACGATCTCGTCGACGCCGACCTCTTCGCCCGCCTGGACGCCGTCGAGCACGTCCCCAACCGCGGAATGTCGAACCGGCGAATGTCGAACACCCGACGAGGGGACTGCGGACGGCGCGCGCGCCGCGGACCGCGTCGGCGGGGACCGCAGCCCGAGATCGGGCAGGAGCGCCGGCGCGGGACGCTCGCCTCCGGACAACCAGAGGTCGTCGCGCGCAAGCCCCTCGGAGTCGGAAGCCGCGAGCACCGCAGGTCGGACATCGGGGTGCAGCCAGGTCTCGGCATCGAGGACGTATTCCGGATACACGGTGAGCCGGGGTGCGAGGACCTTGCCGGCCGCTTCCGTCGCGGCGCGGAGTCGGTCGAGGTCGGGCCATGGCCGCTCGGGGTTCACGTGGTCGGGTGTGACGGGCGAGACGCCGCCCCAGTCGTCGATGCCGGCGTCGAGCAGGGCGCCGAGGTCGTCGGAGAGGTTCGGGGGTGCCTGGAGGTGCATCGCCGGCCCGAGCACGATGCGCGCTGCCGCGATCGTCCAGAGGAACTCATCGGGATCGCACGGCGGCGCGCGGTGCATCGTCGTCCCTGCCTTGGGCAGGAAGTTCTGAACGATGACCTCCTGGACGTGCCCGTGCCTCGCGTGGCTCTCGGCGATCGCGCGCAGCGCGTCGATCCGCTCCTCGCGAGTCTCACCGATCCCGACGAGGATGCCCGTGGTGAACGGGACGCGGGCTTCGCCGGCTGCTTCGAGGGTCGCCAGTCGGCGGGCCGGCGTCTTGTCGGGCGCACCGAAGTGCGGGCCGCCGGGCTCGCCGAGGCGCTCGGCGAGCGTCTCGATCATCATCCCTTGCGACGGGCTGACGGCTCGGAGCGTCTCGAGCTCGGCGCGCGTGAGTGCTCCTGCGTTGGCGTGGGGCAGGAGCCCGGTCTCGCGCAGGGCGGCGCCCGCGACCTCGACGAGGTAGTCGACGGTGGAGAACTCGGAGCTCGCGCCGTGTTCGGTGAGCCACGCCCGCGCGATGGGGTAGCGATCTTCGGGGCCCTCACCGAGCGTGAAGAGGGCCTCGTGACAGCCGACCGCCGCGCCGGCGCGAGCGATCTCGAGGACTGCATCCACGCTGAGGTAGGGCGTGTCGAGTCGGGCGGGCGGCTTGGCGAAGGTGCAATAGCCGCAGCGGTCGCGACACAGCATCGTGAGTGGGATGAAGACCTTGGGGGAGAACGTGATCCGGGTGCCGTGCGCGGTGTCGCGCAAATGTCCGGCCTCGGCCACGAGCTCGTCGACGGATGCACGCGAGAGGTCTGCGGCGTCACGTCGCGTGGTACCGGTCATCGGACGAGACTAGGCCGTGCCCAGCGCATGATTGTCCACGAGCCACAGCACCTCGTCGGCCCGGACGTGAGCGGCAGGGAGGTCGGCGCCTTCCTGCAGCCGAGCGAACGCGTCGCGCTTCTCGGATCCGGCGACGGTGAACACCGCGAGCCGCGCCCGGGCGATCGCCGGTACGGTCATGGTGAGCCGGTCGTGTGGATGTCCGGCATCACGCGCCGGTACGACCCAGCGTTCGGTCTCGTCGAGCGTGGTGGCGCCGGGGAACAGGGATGCTGTGTGGCCATCCGGTCCGAGCCCGAGGTGCACGAGCTCCAGCGGCGGCGCTGAACGGAGATCGGCGTCGTATGCGCTCGCAGCTGCGTCGATCGACCGCGCCGCGTCATACATCGGATGCACAGATCGCGGGAGAGCTGCGTCGAGGAAGGTGACCCGGGCCATGCCCTCGTTCGACTCGGGATCGTGGACCGGGACCCAGCGTTCGTCGCCGAACCAGATGTCGACCGCGCGCCAGTCGACATCGGCCGTCGCGAGCAGCTCGTAGCACTGGCGTGCTGTATCGCCGCCAGAGAGCGCGATCGAGCCAGGCGCTCGGTCGGCGACCAGTGCCGCGAACGCTTGCGCGACGTGCTCGACGACCTGCACGGTGCCGTTCATCGGGCGATGATACGAGGGTGGATCGGGCGACCTTCGTGCACACCCCACATCGTCGGCTCCCGTGGGCGCTCATGGAGCTGCACCAAGCGCTCGTCGTCGGGTCGCCCGTGGAGCTCGAGGTGAGACACGGCGCGAACGAAGGACCGCTGCCCGACGACCGGTTCCCGGGGCGACTGTTCTCGGAATGGGAGCCGGAGCCACTTCGAGACGTCGTCGAAGGTGCGGGCTTCGACGTGCACCGATGCGAGGTCGCGTCGGCGGAGCCCGAGTGGATCGGCCTCAGCGCTCGACGAGCCCGGACGCTCCCGGACTTCGTGGGACCCGACATGCGTGTACTCGTCTGTGGCCTCAATCCGAGTGAGTACGCGGCCGACCTCGGTGTCGGGTTCGCGCGACCCGGGAACCGGTTCTGGCCGGCCGCGCTCGCGGCCGGGCTCGTGACGCGCGACCGCGACCCCCGCCACGCACTGCGGGCCCACGGCCTCGGCATGACCGACCTCGTGAAGCGCGCGAGTCCCCGCGCCGACGGACTGCGGACCGACGAGTACCGCTCGGGCGCCGAGCGCCTGGAGCGGCTCGTGCGCTGGCTGGAACCAGCCGTGGTGTGCTTCGCAGGCCTCGCGGGGTACCGGGCGGCGATCGACCGATCGGCGAGTGCAGGACCGGTTCCTGCGGGATTCGGGGGCACCGCGGCCTACGTGATGCCGAACCCGAGCGGCGTCAACACGCACACGAGCCTCGATGACCTCGTGGGGCACCTGCGCGCCGCCGCTGTGCTGGCCGATGGTCGAGCTAGCTGATCTCGGACCGGCGCTTCTCGAGGGTCGAGCACGCGTCGTGGAAGCTGGCCGAGAACGATGCAACCCCTTCTCGTTCGAGCGTCGCCGTCACATCGGCGAAGTCGACGCCGGCTTCGGCGAGATCCCGCATGACCGCATCCGCTTCGTCGACACCCGCGGCGACGGTCCCGGCCGCGAGCGTCGCCTTCCCGGCATGGAGCGCATCGATCGACG
>JANOWV010000387.1:0-5503 GCA_031418075.1 Actinomycetes bacterium | reverse complement strand
GCAGCACGCTCTAGTCCGAGACGAATGGTGTCGATACGCGAACGGCAAAACAGGTGAGAGACCAGTGAACACGGGAGAGGAGGACCGATGAACGCCAGGGGACTTCGCCGCGGGCGGGGGGACGACGGTACGTCCCTCGTCCTCGCCATGGCCTTTCTCTCGCTCCTCGGGGTCCTCGTCGCGTCGCTGCTCAGCGTGGTGTACTCGGGAACGAAGACGACGGTCGCGGTGCGCGACCACAACAGCAACCTCTACGGCGCCGACGGCGGCGCCGACATCGCGCTCCAGATGCTCCGCGCCAACAACACCTACTGCCCGGATGTCGGGTCAGCTCAGTCGATGCCGAGCCAGTCGATCGGTGGGCGCACGGTCGCGCTGTCGTGCCAGACGATCAGCGGGACCGTGGGCGGGACCGGTGGCGGCGCGTCCGGCGTCTACGCAGTCGTGGTCACCGGCTACAACGCTCCGAACGGCAGTGCACCCGACTTCAGCAAGCTCGTCGACATCGACGGCAAGGACAAGGACGGCAACGACACGGTGCGCGTGGCCGGCGGTCATATGTTCAACGCGGGCAAGTTCAACTTCAAGAGCGACGCGCCGACGCTGATCATCGACAAGAACCTCGACCAGTACAACGCGTCCACGCCGTACTGCACCGACGACCAGGCGGCAGCTGCGTCGAGCGGGCAGCCTCAGGTGACGGGCACGTGGACGTGTCGAACCGCGGGAACCTTCCCCGTCCCCGACCCCAACCCGACGCTGATCGTCCCGACCGCCGCCGCGCCCGCGGCCATCACGACGGGGACCTGCACGGTCCTCTTCCCGGGGAAGTACACCAGCGACCCGTCCTTCAACAAGGACCTGCAGTACTACTTCGCCAGCGGCGTCTACTACTTCGAGAACACCGGCGAGGTGAAGCTGCAGGGTGAGGTGTTCGGTGGTCAGCCGGGCCCCGGCATCACGCAGGCCTTCACCAACATCACGCCGTGCTCGAGTGACGCAGATGCGAACCTGCTGCGGCCCGGGACCGCGACCGGGTTCGGTGTCCAGTTCGTCGTCGGTGGCAACGCCAAGCTCAGCATCCCCGACGAGAAGAACGCGAAGGTCGAGCTGTTCGCCCGGGTGCCATTGGTCCCCGCGCTCGAGGGGACGGCCGGCGTTACCGTCTACGCGCCCCGAACGGCCGGGACGAACTACGCGGCGTGGAACAGCGACCGCGCGGTCGACATCAAGGGCAAGGATCCGCAGCTGATCATCCACGGGCTCGTCTACATGCCGACCTCGAAGTACGACGAGCAGTACACGCTGGGCAACGAGGACGCCAACGCGGCGTCGATCTTCGACGGCGGCCTGGTGGTCCAGCGCTTGAAGATCAAGTTCAAGCACGACGCCACGAACCTCACGTTCGCCCGGATCCCCGAGACGGCAGCCACGACGCGGACGACGGTCGTCACGGCGACCGCGACCGACCCTTCGGGCGGTGCGCCGATCACCGTCCAGGCCGTCGTACAGCTCGGCACCGGGTCTGGAACGCCCGCCACGATCCTGTCCTGGCGCAAGACCTGATCTGCCGAAGATCGCCGCAAACCCCGGAATGTCGGGGTTTCTGCGGGCGAATCGGCCTCAAGTTCGAGCCCGACCTGCCGATGTTGTTGGTGGGCCTCGCTTGGCCCTGACAACCCAAGGGCTGACTCTGAAAGGTGAGGCCACACAATGATGCGAAAGATTTGGGAACGACGGAACTCGGACGAGTCCGGGTTCACCCTGGTCGAGCTGTTGGTCGTGATCGTGATCCTCGGCATCCTTGCCGCGGTTGCGGTGTTCGCGGTCGGCGGTATCACCGACAAGGGCAAGGCGTCGGCCTGCTCGGCTGACGTGAACTCCGTGCAGACTGCTTCGGAGGCGTATTACGCCAAGAACGGTTCGTACGCGGCCGACATTGCGGCGCTGGTCACGGCGAAGTTCCTTCGCGGTGCCCCCGGCACCACGAACGGCTACACGATCAGCTACACGGCAGCCACCGGCGCGGTCTCCTCGTCGGTCGCCTGCAGCACCCTGTAGCAGCACCACCCCCAAGCACCACCAAGCGAGATGGCCGGGGCGCCCCAAGCGCCCCGGCCTCTTCGCGTCCGGAGGCGGCCGGTTGGCGGGGGATGAGCCGGCCGTGCGTGCTCAGCCGACGTCGTGCGCGGTGACCGACTGGGCCTCCTCGTGGGAGATCGCGCCGCTGCGCACCAGGTCGGCAAGGGCCGCCTCGAGCGTGACCATGCCGGCGCGCTGCCCGGTCGAGATCACGTTGCGCAGCTGCTCCGTCTTCCCCTCACGGATCAGGTTCGCGACCGCCGTGTTCGTCAAGAGCACCTCGAACGCCGCGATCCGGCCCCCGTCTACCTTCCGCACCAGCCGCTGCGCGACCACGCCGACCAGCGTCGCCGCGAGTTGCACTCGGATCTGGGCCTGGCGGTCGGCATCGAAGATGTCGATGATGCGGTCGACCGCCTGGGCTGCGTCGTTGGTGTGCAGCGTCGCGAGGACGAGGTGACCGGTCTCGGCGATCGACAGGGTGGTCTGGATGCTCTCCGGGTCGCGCATCTCGCCGACGAGCAGCACATCGGGGTCCTCGCGCAAGGCCGAGCGCAGCGCGCGGGCGAACGATGTGCTGTCGGTACCGATCTCGCGTTGGCTCACGATGGACCGCGCGTGGTCGTGGTGGTACTCGATCGGGTCCTCGAGCGTGAGGATGTGGGACGCGCGCACGCTCGCGATGTACTTGATCATCGACGCCAACGTCGTCGACTTCCCCGAGCCGGTCGGGCCGGTCACCAGCACGAGTCCCTGTGACGTGTTCGCGAGGTTCGCGACCCCCGGTGGGATCCCGAGCTCCTCGAAGCTCGGGATCTCGCGCGGGATGAGTCGCAGCGCGAGGCCAGGGCTGCCGCGCTGGAAGAATGCGTTGCCGCGGAAGCGAGCCTGCCACTGCCAACCGAACGAGAAGTCGAGCTCACGGTCGACGCTCAGGCGACCGAACATGTCGGGCCCCAGCATCGTCGAGAGGATGCGATCGAGCATCTCGGGTTCGAACGGCTCCTCGCCCCCGATCGGACGGAGATCGCCGTCGATCCGGACCATCGGTGGTGCGCCGGCCACGAGGAGGAGGTCGCTGCCGCGGTGCTCCCAGAGGGTGGTGAGGAAGCGATCGATTGGTTCGGTGGTGACCTGTTCCATGGGTCCAGTCTGGCGGTCGCAGGGGGTGAGAACGCGGCAAAGCCCGGTGCGCAGGACCCGCCGTACCCCCGGGTATCCTCATCTTCCCCCTATGGCATCCCTCACAACGACCGTCGAGACGCTCGACGACAACAAGGTTCGCCTGAAGGTCGCCGTGCCCGAGGCGGAATTCGAGAAGGCGATCGACGCGGCCTTCCGCAAGCTCGCCGGTGAGGTCCGGATCCCCGGTTTCCGTCCCGGCAAGGCACCGCGTCAGCTCCTCGAGGCCCGCCTCGGCACCGAAGTGGCCCGCGAGCAGGCGCTGCGTGACGCCGTCCCGGAGTACTACGCCGAAGCGATCGCGACCGAGGACATCGACGTCATCGCTGCGCCCGAGATCGACATCACCGCCGGTGAATCGTCTGGCGATGTCGCGTTCGACGCCGTCGTCGAGGTACGTCCGATCATCGAGGTGAAGGGCCATAGGCAGATCAAGGTCGAGGTCGACCTCCAACCGGTCGACGACGCGGCGGTCGACGCGCAGATCGATGCGCTCCGCGAACGGTTCGCCGACCTCGAGGACTCCGCCCGCCCGCTCGTCGACGGCGACTACGCCCAGATCGACATCCGCGGGTCCGTCGACGGCGAGGCCGTCGACGGGATGAGCGCGACCGACTACCTGTACGAGGTCGGCGCCGGCACCGTCGTCCCCGCGCTCGATGGCCAGCTGCACGGCAAGAAGCCGGGCGACATCGTCGAGTTCGACGACGAGCTCCCTGGTGGCGAGCCGGGTGCCGACGAGACCAGCACCCGGACCGTGTCGTTCCGGGTCCTCGTGAAGGAAGCCAAGCGCAAGGTGCTCCCCGACGCCGACGACGAGTGGGCGACCGAGGTGAGCGAGTTCGACACGATCGACGAGCTGCGTGACGACGCCCGTCAACGGCTCGGTCTCTACGCCAACGTGCAGGCGCAGCTCGAGGCGCGCGACAAGGTGCTCGAGGCGGTGGCCGAGCTCGTGACCATCGACGCACCTGAACCGCTGGTGGCCCAGGAGATGGAGCGCCGGCTGCACGACCTGCATCACCGACTCGAGCCCCAAGGTGTCACCATCCCGCAGTACCTCGCGGGGACGGGCCAGGATCAAGAGGTGTTCCTCGCCGGGTTGCGCGAAGGCTGCGCGAAGGCAGTGAAGGCCGACCTCGCACTGCGCGCGGTGGTCGCCCAGGAGGAGATCACCGTCGACGAGACCGAGATCGACTTCGAGATCGAGCGCCTCGCCGAGCGCATGGAGACCAAGCCGGCGAAGGTGCGCCGCGATCTCGAACAGCGGGGGGGATTGGAGGCGGTACGATCTGATCTCGCCCGCGGCAAGGCACTGCAGGTCCTCATCGACCACGCGACCGTGGTCGACGCCACAGGCGCCCCCGTCGACCTCGACCTGTCCGACGCTCCGAGTCAGGACGAGGGCCCTGCTGCGAGCGCCCCCAACATCAGCCCAGACGTGACCAGCCCCGACGAGACCAGCCCCGAGCCCGAGACCCCCACCGCACCCCCCGAGACGACGCAGGAGACAAGCAGTGAGTGAGCCGATCCGCAACTACCTGGTCCCCACGGTCATCGAGCAGACGAACCGCGGCGAGCGCGCGTTCGACATCTACTCCCGGCTGCTGAAGGAACGCATCATCTTCCTCGGCACCCCGATCGACGATGCCGTGGCCAACCTCCTCATCGCGCAGCTGCTGCACCTCGAGAGCGAGGACCCCGAGAAGGACATCTCGATCTACGTGAACTCGCCCGGCGGCGAGATCACCGGGCTCTTCGCGATCTACGACACCATGCAGTACATCAAGCCCGACATCCAGACCATCTGCGTCGGGCAGGCCGCATCAGCCGCGGCAGTGCTGCTCGGCGCGGGCGCCAAGGGCAAGCGCTTCGCGCTCCCGCACGCGCGCATCCTCATCCATCAGCCCCACGGTGGCGCTTCCGGTCAGGCCGTCGACATCGAGATCCAGGCCAAGGAGATCAAGCGGATGCGCGAGCTGCTCGATGCGCTGCTCGCGCACCACACCGGACAGACGGTCGAGAAGGTCGCCAAGGACACCGATCGCGACTTCATCATGAGCGCACCGGAAGGCAAGGAGTACGGGATCATCGACGAGGTGATCACCAACCGAGAGCTCGCCGCCGTGGCAGCTGCCGCCGGTGTGAGCTAGTCGGACACCGAGATCGCGGGGGAGGCGACGACGTGGCGAAGTTCGGTGACGGGGGCGACCTGCTGAAGTGCTCTTTCTGCGGGAAG
>JANOWV010000386.1:0-1746 GCA_031418075.1 Actinomycetes bacterium | reverse complement strand
TTCCTCGTCACTGGCACCCGCATGGGGATCATCATGGAGCTCGGCGCCGACGACGTCGGCTACATCTGCATGCCGCTCTTCCACTCGAACGGGCTCATGGTGGGATGGGCGCCTTCGATCGTGGTGGGGGCGGCGGTCGGCCTGGCGAGGAAGTTCAGCGCGTCGGGCTTCCTTCCTGACGTGCGCCGGTATGGGTCGACCTACTTCAACTACACCGGAAAACCGTTGGCGTACGTGCTGTCGGTCCCCGAGCAGCCGGACGACGCCGATAACCCGTTGCGCGTGTCGTTCGGGAACGAGGGGTCCCCCGAGATCGTCGACGAGTTCGCGCGGCGCTTCGACATCGACGTCATCGACGCGTACGGCGCGACCGAGGGTGGGGTCGCGGTGAACCGCGATGCCGAGGAACGGCCGGGGGCACTCGGCCAAGTGGGCGACAACGTCAAGGTCGTCGACGAGGAGGGCAACGAGCTGGCGCGAGCCCGGTTCGATGCCGATGGCCGGCTCATGAACGCCGAGGAGTGCGTCGGCGAGATCGTCAACACCGCCGGCGCGGGACCATTCGAGGGCTACTACAACAACGACCGGGCGAACGAGCGCACGCTGCGCTTCGGCTGGTACTGGACCGGTGATCTCGGGTACGTCGACGACGACTCGTACCTCTACTTCGCGGGGCGCAACGCCGACTGGATGCGCGTCGACGGTGAGAATTTCCCGACTCAGCCCATCGAGGTGACCGTCGGGCGCCACCCCGACGTTGTGCTCGCTCCGGTGTACGGCGTCCCCGACGACCAAGCCGGCGACCAAGTCATGGTGGGGCTTGTGCTGCGCGACGGCGCCCAGTTCGATCCGGCCGCGTTCGCCGGGTGGATCGATGCCCAGGATGCCATCGGCCCGAAGTGGCGACCGCGGTACGTGCGCATCGTGCGCGAGCCACCGACGACGGGAACCAACAAGATCGTCAAGCGGACCCTCGTGCACCAGAAGTGGCGTTCGGACCGGATCGACGGCGATGCGGTGTACGTGCGGGGTCGGGGCGAAGACGTATATCGGCCGTTCACGGCCGACGACGAGGCCGCGCTCCACGCGTCGTTCGTGCAGCAGCAGCGTGCCCGTTTCTGGGACCTGTGATGGCGCCGACCTGCGGACGCCGGTCTCCCCGGGACCGTTCTCGTGACGGGATCGGCCCCCGGCCTGGTTCTCGTGACCAGGTCGGCCCCTGGTCCGGTTCTCGTGACCAGATCAGCCTCTGGGGGGGCGACTTCCGTCACGAGATCCGATTGAAGGGCGGCAAGCGTCACGAGAACCGGTTGAAGGACGGCCGGCGTCACGAGAACGGCCACATCGGCCACGACGCCGACGGGCGATAGCGCGGATGGACCTGTCGTTCAGCACCGAGGAGCAGGCGTTCGCCGCGGAGATCCGCACCTGGCTCGAGACGAACCTCGAGGTCCCGCCCGCGTTCGCCACGCTCGACGACGAGGTGGCGTGGGGACGGCAGTGGCAGGCGCGCCTCGCCGCCGATCGATGGGTGGGCATCCACTGGCCTGAGGAGTACGGCGGGGGGGGGGCGTCACCCGTGGAGTTCGCGATCTACAACATGGAGTACGCCCGGGCCCGGGCGCCACAGCCGGTCAACCGCGTCGGGGTGAACAACGTCGGCCCGACGCTCCTCGCGTTCGGGACTGAGGACCAGAAGCACCGTTGGGTCCCATCGATCCTCGATGCCAGCGAGATCTGGTGTCA
>JANOWV010000385.1:0-14453 GCA_031418075.1 Actinomycetes bacterium | reverse complement strand
CTGGCTGCGATCGCTCGCGGCAAGGACGTCGTCGTCTCACGGGGTGAGCTGGTGGAGATCGGCGGCGGGTTCCGCGTGCCCGAGATCATGGCCGAGTCCGGTTGTCGACTCGTCGAGATCGGCACGACCAACCGCACCCGTGTCGAAGACTACCGGGAAGCGATCACGGCTGATACCGCGCTCCTCCTCAAGGTGCACGCCTCGAACTACCGGATGGTCGGCTTCACCGAGACGACGCCCGTCGCCGCGCTCGCCGACCTCGGACCCGCCGTCATGGTGGATGCAGGATCCGGGCTGCTCGACGACCGCACACCATGGCTCGACCACCGACCGTCGTGGCTGGCGGACGAGCCCGGGATCCGCCAAGCGATCGACGACGGGGCCGACCTCGTGACGTTCTCCGGCGACAAGCTCCTGGGCGGCCCCCAGGCGGGCATCATCCTCGGCCGCGCGGACCTCGTCGACCAGATCGCCCGTCATCCGCTCGCGCGAGCCGTGCGCGCCGACAAGCTCACGCTCGCGGCGCTCCAGCACGTCGCACTCTCCTACCTCCGAGGCGATGCCGGCGACCTACCGCTGTGGCAGATGGCGACCGCGACCCTCGATGAGCTCCGGACGCGAGCCGAGAAGATCGCGCACGCGGTACCGGGCGCGAAGGTCGTCGACACCGACGCCGTCGCGGGTGGTGGCTCGCTGCCGGGCTTTACGATCCCGTCGGTCGGCGTCTCAATGGAGGTCGCTGATCCGGACCGTGTCCTCGCTGACCTGCACCTACATGACGTCGTCGCGCGGATCACCGACGACGCGATCCTTGCCGACGTCCGCACCGTCGCCGCGGACGACGACGCCGCGCTCACGGAGGCGCTTCGGGACGCGGTCGCGTCCGACGCTTCCACGGCGTGATGCGAACGGTCGCGACCGCGGGCCACGTCGACCACGGTAAGTCGTCACTGGTGCTCGCCCTCACCGGGACCGATCCCGACCGGTTCCCTGAGGAGAAGGCGCGCGGCCTCACGATCGACTTGGGTTTCGCGTTCTGCACGCTCGCGTCGGGAACGGAGGTCGGCTTCGTCGACGTCCCCGGACATGTCCGCTTCATCAAGAACACGCTCGCCGGCGTGGGGGCGGTCGACCTCGCCCTGGTCGTCGTCGCGGCGCCGGAAGGATTGATGCCCCAGAGCGAGGAGCACCTGCGGGTCCTCGAGCTGCTCGGCGTCACCCGCGGGCTCGTCGTACTCACGAAGGTCGACCTCGTCGACGAGGAGACCGCCGACATCGCCCAGCTCGAGATCGAGGACCGACTTGCCGACTCCCCCCTCCGAGGCGCGCCGATCGTGCGTTGCGACTCGCTGTCCGGTCGCGGCATCGACGACGTCCGGAGTGCCCTCGACCAGCTCCTCGCGGACGCGCCGCCGCCGCTCGACACCGGCTGCGCGCGGCTCTGGGTCGACCGCGTCTTCGCCGCCAAGGGCGCCGGCACCGTCGTGACCGGCACGCTGACCCGCGGAAGCCTCGCCGTCGACGACGACGTGGCCGTCGGGTCCGAACCCCGCGCCGCACGCGTGCGGACGATCGAGACGGCCGGTCGGCGCGTGCCTTCGGTCGGGCCCGGCGCCCGGGTCGCGCTGAACCTCGGTGGCGTCGATCACCACGACATCCGACGGGGCGACGCGGTCGTAACGACCGCCTGCTGGACCCGCGCCCGAGTCGTCGATGTAACGATCGAGTGGGTTCCCGAGACTCGCCGACGCAAGCGGGGCCGACTGCAGGCCTACGTGGGATCCGGCGAGCACCGGGTCTGGTTCCGCGCACTCGACGACGACGGCCGCTTCGCGCGCCTGCGGTTCGCGGGCCCGATCCCGCTCGCGATCGGCGACCGGCTCGTCCTCCGAGATGCCGGGTCGAGCAGCACCGTCGCCGGCGCGACCGTGCTCGACCTCGACCCGACGACCAAGGTCCGCGATGCCACGGCTGCACTCGATCTTCCTTCCGACGCGCGCGTGATGCGGAGTCGACCATGGACCACCGTCGCGGACCTGGCGCGACGGTTCGGATCGTCGGAGTCCCATGCCGCCGCGATCGCCGCGCAGCTGCTCGAGTCGGGCGCCGCCGTCGCAGTGGATCCGTGGCTGGCAGATCCGACGGTGCTCGGGCAGGTTCGCGTCGACGCGGCAACGCGTGTCGGCGCGCACCACCGCGAACACCCGCACGAGGCCGGGATCGAGATCGGCGCGCTCGCGGCGCTGCTCGCAGTCGAGCCCGACCAATTGCGGGCGGCACTCGACGGAGACGCGGAGCTGGTCGTCGCTCGCGGCACGGTCCAGCACACCACTCATGCGAAGGCATCGGACTCTCCGGAAGCGGTCGCGCTGATCCAGGCACTCGACGCGAACCCGTTCGCGCCTCCTGCACCTTCTGAGCTCGGTGCCGCAGCCGCGCTGGTGAGGCCACTGGTCCGCGAAGGCGCCCTCGTCGACCTCGATGGCGTCGTATTCACCGCGACTGCCCTCGACTCGGCGAGATCGCTGATCATCGACGCGTTGCGCGAACGAGGCACGGTGACCGTGGCCGAGGTGCGCGACCTCCTCGGCTCGACGCGCAAGTACGTCCTGCCCATCGTGGGCTGGCTCGACAAGACCGGCGTGACCCGACGACGCGGCGACGACCGGATCCCGGGGCCCACCAGTGGAGTCGACGTCCCGCAGGAACCCAACCCGGCCTGATCGATCTCCGCCCAGTGCGTGCAATTCAGTGGTGGAGCGGGAACTCCACGAAGACCCGGCGTTCGACTTCGTTGAGGCCGCCCCAGATCCCGTGCGGCTCGCGGATCCGGATCGCGTACTCGAGGCACGGTTCGATCACTGGGCAGTCGTGGCAGATCCGCTTCGCGCGTTCCTCGCGTCCCTCACGCTCGGCCCGAGTCTCGGCCGTCGTCGGCGGAAAGAAGAGCGCCGCCTCCGGTCCGCGGCACGAGGCCTCGCGTTGCCAGAGATCGTCGTCGGTTCGAAGGGCCACCGTCCCCCTTTTCGGGGCTCGTCCCGTAGGTCGCGCGGGAACCTACCGCCGCATGTCGCGTCCGACAAGGCCGAGAACGGGCCTCAGCTCCGGATGTCAGGCCTCGTCGTCGGAGGGGGACCGCTTGCGCTTCCGGGCGCGATCTCGGTAGTCCTCCGCTCCGCCCGCCTCCGGCTCCACCTCGAGCTCGAGGCCCTGCACGGAGACCACCCGGATCGCGTCTCCCGCGGCGATCGGCGTCGCTCGGTTCACGCGGGCTCGCCACTGGGCACCGCGCACGGTGACGACGCCGACGGGATCGATCGCGGTGTCGGCCGCGCCCATCTCCGCGATCATCCCCTCGCGGCCGAGGGTCGGCGTGGAGAACCGCGCGCGTAGGAACGGTGGGATCGCGAAGACGTAGAACACCGTCACGCCCGCGCTCACGACCACGAGCAACCACCAGGGCGGTGCGAGACCCGAGGCTCCGTCGTAGAGGAAGAACGAACCGGCGAACATCGAAGCCGTCGCGATCGCGGTCCACGGACCGAGCCCACCGGCTTGCGCGTCGACGGAGAAGCCGAAGCACGCCACGACGAGCAGCGCGAGCGCCCACCAGCGAACCGGGAGACCCCCGAAGCCGTAGCCGGCCCCGACGACCGAGATCGCGCCGACCGCGGCGGCGAAACCCACGCTCGCCGCGAAGAACTCGAACACGATGAGCGCGAGTCCGGCCGCGAACAGGAAGTACGCGAGCGACGGCCCGAGGAGCGCGTGGCGAACCTGGCCACCGACGTCGAGTCCCGAGAACACGACCTCCTGGTTGGGTTCGCGCCGCCGATCCCGTCCGTTTCCGGTGACCTTCGCGGTGGAGAGCTCCACGGCGCCGGCCGCGGTCTTCACCGTCGTTCCGTCGAGCGTCACGATGACCTCACCGACGGTCGGACGAACGCCGTTGATCGCGCCGCTGGCCGTTGCGGAACGCGGTCCGGACGATTGCAGAGCAAGCCGCGAGGCCGCGGCCGGATCGCGTCCACTGATCGAGGCGAGGTCTGCGAGCTGTCGGCGAACCTCGGTGATGGAGGACGCGTCGGAGTCGTCCAGCCGGACCGGATACACCGGACCGATCTCGGACGACGGTGCACCGAATGCGATGTGCGCCGCCTCCACGAGCAACCCCGCGCCGCCAACGGCTCGCGCACCCGCCGGACCCACCCAGACTGCGACGGGAACCGCCGAGGCGCGGATCGAACGCACGATCTTGTCGACCGGGGTGCCGACCGCGCCCTTCGAGTCGATCTGGAGCACGACGAGCGTCAGGCCGTCGTCGTTCGCGCGATCGATCGCGTTGCGGATCAGCTCGGCGTTGGGGGAGTCGATCGACCCCTCGACCTGGACGACCAGGACACCACGGCGCCCCGCAGGCAGCTGCGCACCGTGCGCCGCGGCCCCGACAGGAGATGCGTCGAGCGCGAGCACGCCCGCGCCGCAGACGAGGAGAAGCGCGACGGTGAGCCGGCGGTGACTGCGGAGGCGTTGCACAAGGGCTCCCGTACGATGAGTTCGATGGAGATGGAGCACTTCTGTGCCGCCTCTCGGGTGATGATCGTCGCGGGCAAAGGCGGCGTCGGCAAGACGACGGTGACCGCCGTGATCGCCGTCGCAGCCGCGCGCGCTGGCGCGAGCGTGCTGATCGTTGAGGTCGAAGGCAAATCGGGCCTCGCCGCATGCTTCGCCGCTTTGCCACTCGAGTACGGCGAGACCCAGCTCCGCCCTGGGGTCCGGGCGCGGACGCTCACACCCGACGACGCACTCCTCGAGTACCTCGAGGACCGGGGCCTCCGCCGGATCTCGAAGCGGCTGGTGCGATCCGGCGCGCTGGACGTCGTCGCCACGGCCGTGCCGGGGATGAAGGACATCCTCGTCCTCGGAAAGGTCAAGCAGCTCGAGCAGGCCGCGGCCGCCGACCTGATCCTGATCGACGCGCCGGCGGCCGGCCATGCCGTGTCGTTCCTGCAGTCACCAAAGGGCTTGCTCGACGCCGTGCGTGTGGGGCCGGTCCACACCCAGGCCGACGACGTGGTCGAGATGCTCGCGGATCCGGCGCGATGCCGCGTCGTGCTCGTCACCCACGCCGAGGAGACGCCCGTGAACGAGCTGGTCGATACCGCGTTCGCGTTGGAGGAGCGCGTCGGCATCCACCTCGGACCGGTCGTCGTGAACGCGTTCCCCGCGGATCCCGGCCCACCATCCTCAGTCGCGAACGACGCGCTGCTCGTCGGCATCGACGTCCCTACCGCGGACGTGACCGCGCTCGACGACGCCGCAACCTTCCACCGCGACCGCCACGAGCTCGCCAGGATCCACGCCGACCGGCTCGCACGGGCGCTTCCGCTCCCCCAGCTACGGCTGCCGTTCATGTACCCCGAGATCGGCCCGACCGAGGTCGATGTCCTCGCCGAAGCGTTCGCCCAAGGGATCGCGTCGCTTCCCGGTCGCGGCACATGACCGAAGACCTCACCCGGCTCATCACCGAAGGACGGGTCGTCGTCTGCTGCGGGACCGGCGGCGTGGGGAAGACCACGGTCTCTGCCGCACTCGCGCTCGCGGCTGCTCGATCAGGACGCGACGCGTTGGTCGTGACGATCGACCCGGCGAAACGACTCGCCGACACGCTCGGCATCCGAGGGATCGGCAACGTCGCGCACGAAGTCCCCCGCGCGAGGTGGGATCCGGGATCCCACGCCCCCGCGAGCGGTCGGCTCTCCGCGCTGATGCTCGACACGCGCTCGACCTTCGATGCACTCGTGGCCCGACACGCTGCCGACGAGGACCAGGCCGCGCGGATAATGGAGAACCGCTTCTACCGCAACATCGCCGGCGCCCTCTCGGGCACCCAGGAGTACATGGCGATGGAGAAGCTCCATGAGGTGCACACCGAGGGCGGCTACGACCTGATCGTCGTCGACACACCGCCGACCCGACACGCGCTCGACTTCCTCGACGCTCCGGCACGTCTGCTGCGGTTGCTCGACAACCGCATCTTCCGGTTCCTCATGCTGCCCACGCGCACGTCACTCCGCGTTGCGGGCGTGGCCGTCCAGGCATTTCTGCGCACCGTGGGCAAGATCCTGGGTGCCGAGGCGATCAACGACGTGGTCGCGTTCTTCCGAGCGTTCGAGGGGATGGAGGCCGGCTTCCGAGCCCGCGCCACGGAAGTGACCGCCTTGCTCGCCGACTCCGGGACCGCCTTCGCTCTCGTCACCTCCCCGCGTCGCGATGCGGTCGAGGAAGCCGAGTTCTTCGCGGAACGGTTGCGCGAGTCCCGGCACACTGTCGCCGCGCTCGTCGTGAACCGCGTCCACCCCACGTTCCACGCGGCGACCGCCCCATCCGACCTGCGCGCCCGCGCATCCGAGCTGGAAGCGCGCGCCGCGGGTGTGGATCCCGAAGTTGCGGCCGCGGCCAAGCGACTCGCCGGTCGTTGCTCGAACCTCGCCGACGACGTCGAGCTCGGCACGCGAGAGCGCGCGCAGCTCGCCCACCTGGGATTGCGGATCGGAGCCGGCACCGTCGCGTACGTCCCTTCGTTCACCCACGATGTCGTCGACTTCGTTGCGCTCACGCGCGTCGCCGACCAGCTGCTCCACTACGACCATGCACGGGACGACGGGGCACGGGACGACGGAGGCGCCGACGCCCCGTCGATCGGTGATGGCGCCTCGCCCGGCACCGGCTAGCCTCCTCGGCCGTGACCATCCTCGTCGCCGCCGACGGTGCCTGGGTCCGCGATCAGGTGCGGGCCGCACTCGTCGGTCCCGGACAGCACGTCATCGAAGTGACGCGCGGCCAGGATGTCCGTGCCGCGGTGCAGGAGTACGCCCCGGAGCTCGTCATCCTCGACCTGCAGATCGCGAACATGGGCGGGATCGCGACCGCGATCGACCTCCACCTCGAGGCGTCGGCGGGACGCGTGCCCGAGGCGAAGATCCTCTTGCTCCTCGACCGCGAGCACGACCGCTTCCTCGCGAAGCGCGCCGACGCCGACGCCGTGCTCGTGAAGCCCTTCGACCCCGGCACCCTGCGTCGGACGGTCAAGGGATTGCTCGGGTCCCCCGCCTCGGTCTGAGCCCGGACTCGCTCGGGGCCGACTCGCTCGAGGACCGGGAACATGCCCCGGGTACACTCACGTTTCCCAGCGGGCTGTGGCGCAGTTTGGTAGCGCGCTTCGTTCGGGACGAAGAGGTCCGGGGTTCAAGTCCCCGCAGCCCGACCACACTCCTCAGACCCCGAGCACGTGACACTGAGGATCCGACGTGATCCCCGAGCGTCACTTGCTCGGGGATCGGGACTCAGGCGATGAGCAGCTCGGCGAGCTGGACCGCGTTCAGCGCCGCGCCCTTGCGCAGGTTGTCGCCGGTCACCCAGAGGTCGAGCGTCTGCGCCTGCGACGGGTCCTCTCGCAGACGCCCCACGAGCACCGGGTCGATCCCGGCGGCCTCGAGCGGCGTCGGTGCACCATCGCCGCCGTCGACGAGCTGGACGCCCGGTGCAGCCGCGAGCAGCTCCGCGGCTTCGTCCCGGCCGAGGGCGCGTGCGAACTGCACGTTGGCGCTCATGGCGTGGCCGACGTAGACGGGAACACGTACGCAGGTCCCGCTCACGCGCATCTCCGGCGCGTGGAGGATCTTGCGGCTCTCGTGGGTGAGCTTCCACTCCTCGGACGAGTATCCGAGGTCACGGAGCGACCCGGCGAGCGGGATGACGTTGCCGGCGATCGGCCGGTCCCAGCACTCGCCCGGTTCGATCGCTCCATCCGTGGCCCCGGCGCGGCGCAGCACGTCTTCACGCCCCGAACCCTTCGTCCATTGCTCAGCGAGCTCGTTCAGGCCGGACTGGCCAGCACCGGAGACGGATTGGTAGGTGGAGATCACCATCCGCTCGATCCCGGCCGCGCGGTGCAGCGGCGCGAGCGCGGTCACGAGGACCATCGTCGTGCAGTTCGGGCACGAGACGATGCCCCGTCCCATCTCGTGCACGTCGGCAGGGTTCACCTCCGCGACGACGAGGGGTACGTCGGGCTCCATGCGGAACGCCGCCGAGTTGTCGACGACGCGTGCGCCCGCGGCGACCGCCTTCGGGGCCCACTCGGTGGCGAGATCGTCTTCCACGTCGACGACCACGAGGTCGAGTCCGTCGAAGCACCCGTCTTCGAGCACCCGGCACTTCACGTCGCCCCCGGCGAAGGGCAGCCGGCGCCCGTTCGAGCGCGGCGAAGCGAACGGCCGGAGCTCGTCGACCGGGAAGGCGCGCTCCTCGAGGATGCGCAGCATCTCGGTGCCGACGAGTCCCGTCGCACCCATGAGGCCGACCCGCTGGCCCATCACCTGGCCCATCAGGCCCTCCCGAGATCGAACGCGGCGTGGAGCACGCGGACCGCGCGCTCCACGTCGGACTGGGCCACGACACACGAGATACGGATCGACGAGGTGGAGATCATCTCGATGTTGACGCCCTCGCCGGCCAGCGACTCGAACATCGTCGCGGCCACCCCCGGATGCGTCTTCATCCCGGCACCGACGACGGACACCCGGCCGATGTCCTCGTCGGTGCTGTAGCCGTCGGCGCCGACCTCTTCCACCACGCTGCCCACCACCTTCTGCGTGCGGGGGACCTCGTCCTTCGGGACCGTGAACGAGATGTCGGTGAACCCGGCGGTCGAGACGTTCTGCACGATCATGTCGACGTTGACGGCTTCGTCGGCAAGCGCGCGGAACAGCTTTGCCGCAACGCCGGGCCGGTCGGGCACACGCGCGATCGTGATCTTGGCCTCCGACGTGTCGTGTGTGACACCGGAGATGATCGCCTGCTCCATCGGGTCTCCCTCCTCGACGACCCACGTCCCTGGCTCGAGGGTGAAGCTCGAGCGGACATGGACCGGTACTGCGTAGTTGCGGGCGAACTCGACCGAGCGGAGCGCGAGCACGCGACCTCCGGTCGCGGCCATGTCGAGCATCTCTTCGTAGGAGATGCGCTCCAGCTTGCGGGCGTCGGGGACGATGCGAGGATCCGCGGTGAAGATGCCCGCCACGTCCGTGTAGATCTCGCACACCTCAGCGTCGAGCGCCGCAGCCAACGCGACCGCGGTGGTGTCGGAGCCACCTCGGCCGAGCGTCGTGACGTCGGACGCCGTCGAGACACCCTGAAAGCCGGCGACGACCGCGATCGAGCCTTCGCTCACGGCGAGGCGGATCCGGTCGGCCTTGACCTCGAGGATCTTCGCCTTGCGGTGCGCGGTGTCCGTGAGGATCCCAGCCTGGGACCCCGTGAAGCTGACGGCCTGCTCACCACGATCGATGATCGCCATGCAGAGGAGCGAGATCGAGATCCGCTCACCGGCAGTGAGGAGCATGTCCATCTCGCGGGCGGAGGGTGACGCCGCCACCTCGTGGGCCAGTCGCTCGAGATCGTCGGTGGTCTTGCCCATGGCCGAGACGACGACGATGACGTCCTGACCCGACCGGCGGGTTGCAACGATGTGGTCGGCCACGGCCTTGACGCGGTCGGGGTCGGCCACGGACGTGCCGCCGTACTTCTGCACGACGAGGCTCACGACCAACAATCGTACCGGCGCGAGCCCCGAATCCGGCGATCGATTCCCTGACCGCCTCCCGATTCGGCAACGTCATAGACTCCCCAGCCGTGTCCAAGGCGAACAAGCGGGAGCGACAGCGGCTGAACCGCGAACAGCGGCGCGAGTACGAGAACCAGCTCGCCAAGCGGCGCAAGGCCTGGAAGACGGCTCGAACGTTCGCGTTCATCGCCCTGCCGGTGATTGCCCTCGGCGTCGTGCTCAACCTCACCAAGAGCGACGACACGAAGGTCGCCAGCGCCCCCGGGTGCACCAGCGTCTCGGCTCCCGACCCGAAGGCCGCCGGGGGACGGACGATCCCGGACCTCTCCATCGACCCCGCACAGATCTTCGTCGCCGACGTTGCGACCAACTGCGGTGCGTTCACGATCACGCTCGATGCCGCGCAGGCGCCCCAGACCGTCAACAACTTCGTGACGCTGGCGCGCGACGGGTTCTACGACGGCCTCCCGTTCCATCGCGTCCAGAAGGACTTCGTCATCCAGGGTGGCGACCCGAAGGGCGACGGCACCGGAGGTCCCGGGTACACGCTCCCCGACGAACCTCCCACCGACGGATACAGCAAGGGATCCGTCGCGATGGCCCGGTCGGCGCGCGGAACGAGCGGCTCGCAGTTCTTCGTCGTCACGAGCACGACCGGGGCCCAGGCCCTCGGCGGACCGCCCTACCAGTACTCGCTCTTCGGACAGGTCACGAGCGGCATCACAACCATCGATCGCATCAACCGTCTGGGGACTGCGGATCAGTCGCCGAAGCAGGTCGTCGTGATCAAACGCATCACGATCACCGAGACGGCCCCCGCAACTCCCTGAAACCGCGCACCCGAACGCCGCAGGTTCTGGGCACGCTGGTTGTTGCTCAGCAACGTTGAACGTGCCGAGAAGCCGTACTACCTACGGCAGCCCGTCGATGGTCGACGGGGCGCGGTGCTCGACCGACGTGCGCCCGTCGTACACAGAGACGCACCCGGTCCCGGCGACGCGCCACGTTCCCTCGGGTGCGCGGATGAGTGCGGTCTGGTCGTCGATCCCCACGAGCTTCGCGCTCGACGGGAGCAGGTCGATCGAACGCTCACGCAGGTGACCGGCCGCGGTCCCGTGATACGGGAACACGGCGAGGCCTTCGACGACGCCGAGCCCGACCGTGAACGCGCCGCCGCGCGGGTCGACCATCGGGTCGCAGACGAGCGTGGCGCTCGCCCCCGACGCAACCAGGAGCCCGCCGCCGTGAAACACCGAGAGCATCGCCTCCCAGAGATCGGAGCCCTTGAGGACCGAACGGAGATGGAGCGGCGAACCGTCGGCGAGATAGACCGCACGTGCCTTGCGGACCTTCTCCACCAGCTTCGGGTCGTCGGCGTCGGCGCGACGCAACACCATCGGGCACTTCGTCTTCACCCCGAGGCTGTCGAAATACGCCTCGGCGCGTGCCACGACCTGGTCCGGGCGCTCGAACGCGGCCGCCGACGGGAGGACGAACACCTCTTTGGCGCCGACCGCGGCGAGCATCTCGGCGTCGAGCGCACGAAACGTGTCCTGCCACTCGCCTCCCCCGACGAGCGCCAGGATCCCCGAACCACGTCCATCGCTCACGCGGCCGCTCCCCGTCGCACGGCGCCTTCCCGATACCCGCCCCCGATACGTGACATGGCGCCGAGCCTACCGATCGTCGTCGTCGACCCGACCCGGGGCCACATGGCTACCCGGCGGTAACCTCGGCCCAGCACGCATGCTGCACACCCAGCACGAATCCATACACCCAGCAAGAATCCAGACACGAGGAGCACGCCAGGCGATGACGAGCACGATCAAGCGGGTAGGGGTGGTCGGTTCCGGGATCATGGGTTCCGGAGTCGCCGAGGTCGCGGCCAAGGCCGGCTTCGAGGTCGTGTTGCGCAGTCGGGCCCAGGCTTCGGCCGACGCCATGGTCGCAGGCCTGGAGAAGTCGCTCGCGAAGCAGGTCGAGCGCGGCAAGCTCGAGGACACCGACCGCACTGCCGTGCTGGGACGGGTCCGGGCCGTCAGCGACCTCGGCGAGCTCGCCCACTGCGACCTGGTCCTCGAGTCGATCGTCGAGGACCTCGACGCGAAGAAGCACCTCTTCACGGAGCTCGACCGGATCTGCGGTGACGGGGCGATCCTCGCCACCAACACGTCGACGCTGCCGGTCGTCGAGATGGCGATGGAGACGGGACGCCCCGACCGAGTGTGTGGCGTCCACTTCTTCAACCCCGCCCCGATGATGGCCCTCGTCGAGGTGGTGCGGGCGATCACGACATCCGACGAGACGATCGCGTCCGCACGAAGCTTCGCTGAAACGTGCGGCAAGACCGTCGTCGACGTGCGCGACCAGGCGGGGTTCATCGTCAACGCGTTGCTGTTCCCCTACCTCAACAACGCCGTCGCCCTCCTCGATGCCGGCGTGGCGACGCGCGACGACATCGACGCCGCGATGAAGGGCGGGTGCAACTTCCCCATGGGCCCGCTCGAGCTGCTCGATCTCGTGGGCCTCGACACGAGCCTCGCGATCCTCGACGCGCTCTACGAGGAGTTCAAGGACCCGAACTACGCACCGGCACCCTTGCTCAAGCGCATGGTCAGCGCCGAGCGGTACGGCCGTAAGTCCGGTCTGGGCTTCTACGACTACGCGAAGAAGTAACGGGACCGAACCAGCCGTGGCCGATCGCGATCGCCCCAGGTTGATGCGCACGTACTCGGGCCACTCCACGGCCCCAGCGTCGAACGCGCTGTACCGCACCAACCTCACGAAGGGCCAGACCGGGCTCTCGGTCGCGTTCGACCTCCCCACCCAGACGGGATACGACCCCGATCACCCGCTCGCACGCGGCGAGGTGGGCAAGGTCGGCGTGCCCGTGCCCCACCTCGGCGAGATGCGGATCCTGGTCGACGGGATCCCGCTCGACGAGATGAACACGTCGATGACGATCAACGCCACGGCGATGTGGCTGTTCGGGATGTATGAGGCCCTCGCCGAGGAGCAAGGGGTCGCCCCCGGCACGCTGAGCGGGACGACGCAGAACGACATCGTCAAGGAGTTCCTCAGCCGGGGCACCTACATCTTCCCGCCCGACGCGTCGCGGCGGCTGACCGTCGACCTCATCTGTCACACCGTGCTGCACGTCCCGAACTGGAACCCGATCAACGTCTGCCCGTACCACTACCAGGAGGCCGGTGCGACGCCGGTGCAGGAGATCGCGTACGGGCTCGCGACCGCATGCAGCATCCTCGACGCCATCCGCGACTCCGGCCAGATCGACGCGGATCGATTCCCTGAGGTGGTCGGCCGGATCTCGTACTTCGTCGATGCGGGGACCCGGTTCGTCGAGGAGATGTGCAAGATGCGGGCGTTCACCCGCCTCTGGGACCGCATCTGCCTCGAGCGCTACGGCGTCACCGACCCGAAGCTGCGCCGCTTCCGCTACGGAATGCAGGTGAACTCGCTCGGTCTCACCGAAGCCCAGCCCGAGAACAACGTGCAGCGGGTCGTGCTGGAGATGCTCGGTGTGACTCTGTCGAAGGATGCACGGGCACGCGCCATCCAGCTCCCGTGCTGGAACGAGGCCATCGGCCTGCCCACGCCGTGGGACCAGCAGTGGTCGCTGCGGATGCAGCAGGTGCTCGCGTACGAGACCGATCTCCTCGAGTACGCCGACCTCTTCGAAGGATCGGTCGTGGTCGAGGCCAAGACGACCGAGCTCCTCGAGGCGGCAGAAGCCGAGCTCGCGTGGGTCCTCGACGGCGGTGGCGCGTTCGAGATGATCGACGAGATGAAGGGGCGTCTCGTCCAGAGCAATGCGGAGCGCGTCCGCCGGATCGAGTCCGGTGACCTCGAGGTGGTGGGCGTGAATTGCTTCACCGAGACCGCACCGTCGCCGCTCGCCGATCTCGACACCGCGCATTCGATCGTCACTGTCGACCCCGCCGCCGAGCGGGAGCAGGTCGAGCACCTCGCCCAGTGGCGCGAGGAGCGCGACACGGCCGCCGTCGAGGCCGCACTCGACACGCTCCGCTCGGTCGCGACGACCGACGAGAACCTCGTCCCCGCCACGGTGGAGCTCGCCCGAGTCGGCGGGACCGTCGGGGAGTGGGCCGAGGCGCTGCGGGGCGTGTTCGGGGAGTACCGCGGCCCGACCGGCGTCGGCGGTGTCGCAGCACCGGTCGGGGGACTTGCCGAGGTCCGCGACCGGGTCCGGGCCGCAACCACCTCGCTGGGCGGGCAGCTGCGCCTGCTCGTGGGCAAGCCGGGCCTCGACGGACACTCGAACGGTGCCGAGCAGATCGCGGTCGCGGCCCGCGACGCCGGCTTCGAGGTGGTGTACCAGGGGATCCGGCTCACCCCGGCACAGATCGCGGCGGCCGCGCGTGACGAGGACGTCGACGTGGTCGGGCTCTCGGTCCTCTCCGGCTCGCATCGGGAGCTCGTCCCCGAGACGGTGCGACTCATCCGCGAGGCCGGCGTCGACGCGCCGGTGGTCGTCGGCGGCATCATTCCCGAGGCCGACCAACCCGCGCTCATCGCGGCGGGCGTCGCCCGGGTGTACACGCCGAAGGACTACAAGATCGCCGGCATCGTCGACGACATCGCGACCCTCGCCATCGACCATCGCGAGCACGCCCGCACCTGAGGTCCAACGTTCTGGCGTCAGTAGTAGGCGAAATACGCCGATCTCTGACGCAAGAACAGTGGGGCGATCAGGAGTACATCGACTCGATCTGGTCGGCGTACTTGGCGTGGACGCCGCGTCGCTTGAGCTTGGAGGTTGGGGTGAGCTCTTCGGAGTCGGGCA
>JANOWV010000384.1:0-3545 GCA_031418075.1 Actinomycetes bacterium | reverse complement strand
CCCCCCCCCCCGCCCGACGCCCCCTGGGCTGAAGGGTCATCCCGACTCCGGCCCGCCCCAAGAGGGGCCGGAAGCGAGTGCCTCCCTGGAGCTCGAGGTGCGAGGTGGCTGCGGAGGGTTCCCCGACGGGGAGGATGGAGGGCGGTGCATGGTTGGCGCTGGGACGCCAGGGATGCCTCGCCGGGGACCTCCGAGCCACGCTTCGTACCGCTTGCTCCTTGTGGTGCTGGGGGTGCTGCAGGACTGGCAACGACGACATACCGGCATCCCTGCAGTGCAGGGGCCGGTTTCGCCTGGCTCCCCGTCGGCCTCAGCGACCACATGACACGGTCGACGGATCATCGCCTCCCCGAAGGAGGTGCTCGGTTGTCACTCCCCACGCCGTTGTGCGGAGTGTGTGCATCCAACCACGGAGAGTGGTCAATGTCAAGTACCGGGGTACGTGAGGTTCGGGCGGGCCTGCGCTCGGAGGCGCTCCCGTGCAGCAGCCCTACCCTGGGGGCGTGACCGCCGTCCCACTCATCGATCCCTTCCAGCGCCGGGTCAAGGACCTGCGCCTGTCGGTGACCGACCGGTGCAACTTCCGCTGCACCTACTGCATGCCCGAGGAGGGGATGCAGTGGACCGAGCGCTCCCAGCTCCTCACCTACGAGGAGCACGCCCGAGTGGCGCGCATCTGCGTCGAGCGCTGGGACTTCGGGGCGATCCGGATCACGGGGGGAGAGCCGACGATGCGGGCGCACCTCGCACGTCTCTTCGAGCTGCTTGCCCCGCTCGGCGTCGACCTCGCGATGACCACCAACGGCGTGCAGCTCCCCGAGCTCGCCCACGATCTCGCGGCGGCAGGATTGCGCCGGGTGAACATTTCCATCGACTCGCTCCGCCGCGAGACGTTCCTCGCGCTGACGCGTCGGGACGCGCTCGACCGCGTCCTCGCGGGGATCGACGCCGCGCTCGACGCGGGGCTCACCCCGGTGAAGCTCAACTGCGTCGTCATCCGAGGCGTGAACGAGACCGAGGTCGTCGACCTGGCCGCGTACGGCCGCGAGAAGGGCGTCGGCGTGCGCTTCATCGAGTTCATGCCGCTCGACGCACAGGGGAAGTGGACGATGGACCAGGTCGTCCCCGCGGCCGAGATCCTCGAGCGGATCCACGCGGTGTTCCCGATCGAGGCCGTCGGTCCGGTCGCGCATCCCGAGCCGGCGCGCCTGGTCCGCTACGTCGACGGCGTGGGTGATGTCGGCGTGATCCCGAGCGTCACCGAGCCGTTCTGCGGCGACTGCGATCGGGTCCGCATCACGTCGGAGGGGAGCTTCCGCACCTGCCTGTTCGCGCTCGAGGGCTTCGACCTCCGCGCCCGCCTGCGCGACGGGAGCAGCGACGACGCGATCGCCGACATGATCGCCGCTGCCGTCGGCACCAAGTGGGCGGGGCACCACATCGGCAAGGTCGACTTCGTCCGGCCCGATCGCTCCATGAGCCAGATCGGCGGCTGACCCGCCGCTGCTCCGATTGCATCGGTCTGGCACCCGGAGCAACGCGGGCCATGTGCGTGCCTCCTACACTCTCGCGGCGTGACCGCTTCGGAGTTCACCCATCTCGATCCCCTCGGCCGGGCCCGCATGGTCGACGTCACCTCCAAGGAGCCCACGCACCGCCGGGCCGTGGCGAGGTGCCGGATCGACATGCAGCCGGAGACCGCCGCGAAGATCGCCAGCGGCGCGATCACCAAGGGCGACGTGCTCGCGGTCGCCCGGGTGGCGGGCATCCAGGCCGCGAAGCAGACCCCACACCTCCTCCCGCTGTGTCATCCGCTCCTCATCGGCGCCGTCCTCATCAATTTCCGCCTCGAGGAGGACTACGTGGAGGTCGAAGCCCACGTCGACACGGTGGACCGGACCGGGGTCGAGATGGAGGCCCTGACCGCCTGCGCGATCGCCGCCCTCACGGTCTACGACATGTGCAAATCGGTCGATCGGGGCATCTCGATCGGCGAGCTGGCCTTATGGGAGAAGACCGGCGGCCGTTCCGGCCACTATCGGCGTTCACCCGGCCACTCGAACGACGGGCCGATGAACGACTGAGCCGCACCGAGCGCCGAGATCGGCATGCACGCCGCGGTGCTGGCGAGGCCGATTGCCCATCCCGGCGCGTATCTGGCTACGATACGGACATCGATTCGTCATCTTCTGGATGGCGCGCGGCATGCGTCAGCTGACAACGGCTGGCATCGGCGAGTAGGGGACGCTTCACCATCGTGGCAATTCTTGTGATCCTGGTACTGGCGGCCTTGTGGGCAGCAGTGCTCCTCCCGCCGATCCTGCGATCCCGCAGCGAGTCGGGGATGCCAGGAGGGATCGGCGACTTCGTCGGCAAGCTCCGGTCCGGCTTGGGCCACGGCCACGCCTCCGACGGCAACCTGCCCGCCCTCCAGCCGATCATGGGTCCCATCGGTGGTCCCTCGCCCTCGATGCCCGGTGCTCCTGCTGGCCCCGTGCGTCCGTCGACACCCGGGCAGATGTCCTCGACCCAGCGCCGCCGCCGCGACATCCTCATCGGTCTCGGCGCCGCGGCCGGTCTCACCTTCATGCTGGCGATGGTGGCAGGCAACCCGATGATCTGGTTGCTCCACCTCGCGGCCGACGGCCTGCTCGGTGGCTACATCTACCTGCTGCTCCAGTTCAAGGCCCGCAACCAGGCCCGTTCTCTCGGCGGCATGCCGGTGGGTGCCTCGACCCCGGTCCCGAGCAACGTCTCGAGTCTCGACGCGCTGCGCCAGCGGCACGCGATGCCGGGAGGCAACCTCGGGATGTCACAGCCGGGCCCGGCGCTCGCGCTGCGTCGCACCGCCGGCTGGTAGCGCACCCGCCGCGCCACCGCGCGCGGCGAACGGAATTCCGTGAGGCGTTTGGTACGCTCCGGATCCCTTCGGGGGTGTAGCTCAGCCCGGTAGAGCGCTACGTTCGCAACGTAGAAGTCAGGGGTTCAAGTCCCCTCACCTCCACCACCGTTTCCGCACATCAGCAGACTGCGTCAGCACTCGACACCAGATCATTGGGTTCGAGGGTCCGGCGCGTGCTAGGTCGCCGTCGCACTGCTCCTCGCCCTGCTCCTCGCCCTGCTGGCTTCCCGAACGGCCGTCTCGGCGAGCGGGCTACCTTCGGCGGATGGGACTCGATGCCACCGGGTCGGTCGTGGCACACCTCTTGGTTCCAGCGGGTGCCGACACCCGAGCGCCGGGGGGTGCGATCACCACGGCGCTCTGCGGACATTGGGAACACGAGGGTCCATGTCGTTGGCCCCATCACAGCACGATGGATACGACCTCAAGCCCGGCACGCTTCGAGACCCGATTCGCAGCCACGGCAGACGATGAGGACGAGGTCCGTGCACTCATCGAGGAAGCTCTGCGATCCAACCGAGAATGGGTTGTGGTCAGTTGTGGCGCGGGGAACGTGTAGTGACGAACTTGGGTTGCGTCGTCGGCATTCCCGCGCGGGTCGCGGTCGTCTGCCAATCAGAGGATTCGTCAGCCGACGCGCGGT
>JANOWV010000383.1:0-14819 GCA_031418075.1 Actinomycetes bacterium | reverse complement strand
GGCCTACGCGATCGAGCTGGAGCGTCGGGCAACCGAGCTTTCCGGCGTCCACTGGACCGGACCGCTCGTCGACATCGCCGACCTGCTTGCCGACGCCGACGTGGTCGCCGTGCCCTCGACCGAGCCCGAGCCTTACGGTCTCGTCGCAGTCGAAGCGCTGGCCAGCGGCGCAGCCATCGTCGCGACCGACGCCGGGGGGATCCGCGAGATCGTCGACGCAGCACGCGCCGGTGCAGGCACCCTCGTACCGCCGTCGGATGCACCGGCGCTCGCCGCCGCACTCCTCGCGGCGCTCGAGGCGGCCGGCCCCACCTCGTCGACGGCCCGCGCCGCGCGCCCGCCATTGCGCCCGTCGGTCCCCGACCCCACCGCCCGGATCCTGCAGGAAGCGGCCGGGGTCCAACTTCGCTGACCTCGCCGTCCGCACTCCGGTGACGCTGTCAACCCTCGTAACCCTGGCCACCCCATGCGTAGCGGTTCCTGAGTTCGAGGCCTACCCTCGATGTAACGACATCCATTCGTACCGCCACGAACGAACAGTGATGGGAACGATGCGAATGCACCCGACCACCAGCAGCACCATGAGGACCAGGAAGAGGAGGAACGCAGCCATGCACCACGCACTGATGCATCACCTGCACCTCGGCTCCATCCGCGACACCGATTGGGTCTCGGCCCGCTTCGGGCATCGGTAACGCCATGCCGACGACCACGCCCACCCTCTCCGGTGCCACGGCCCGCGCCGCGGTCGCCGGACTCGGGTTCGACCGGCCCCCAACGGTCGAGTCCCCCCGCCGCCAGGTGGGCATCGAGCTCGAGTGGCTCGCCGTCCACGCCGACGACCCTTCTGTCCCGGCAGCACTCGAGGCCACCACGGCCGCGGCCGCGGCCGGGGGACCACTCCCAGGCGGCAGCCGGCTCACCTTCGAGCCGGGCGGCCAGGTGGAGCTGAGCTCGCCGCCGCTCGCCCTCCGACACGCCTGCGAGGCGACCGCGGGAGACGCGGCGTGCCTCGGGTCCCTCCTCGCCGACGCGGGGATCGCGCTCGTCGCCCTCGGGCTCGAGCCCGGACCGCGGCGCGAGCGGGCAGTCCTCACCCCGCGCTACGACGCGATGGAGGCCTACTTCGACACGCACGGCTCGGCGGGACGCACGATGATGCGCAGTACCGCCGCGCTCCAGGTGAACCTCGACCTCGGGGTCGGTCGCGAGGTCGAGCAGCGGTGGCGCGCCGCGCACGCCGTCGGACCGGTGCTCGCCGCCGCGTTCGCGAACTCTCCGGTCGGTCCCGACGGACCGACCGGCTTCCGATCGACCCGGCTCGCGGTGTGGGACGACGTCGACCCGTGCCGTACGGGAGTCGTCAACGGTCATGCGACCGGGCGCGAGTCCTGGGCCGAGTACGCGATGGACGCACACGTCATGCTCGTGCGCACCTCGCCCGACGACTACGTGCCCGTGCTCGACCCGATCACGTTCGGAGAGTGGGTCGAGCGGGGCCACGAGCTCGGGTGGCCGACGATCGACGATCTCGAGTACCACCTGACGACCTTGTTCCCTCCGATCCGGCCGCGCGGCTGGCTCGAGCTCCGCATGCTCGACTCCGTGCCGGAGCCCTGGTGGCGGGTCGCGACGGCGGTGAGTGCGGTGCTGATCCAGGACCCCGCCGTCTCGAGCGCCCTCGCGTCCCAGCTCGCGCCGGCACGGGACCGCTGGATCCCCGCTGCACGCGACGGGCTCTCCGACCCGGTCCTGGGGTCGGCCGCACGCGCCTGCTTCGACGTCGCGCTCGACGTCATGCGCACCGGGATCGCCGATCCCACGACCGTGGACGCGACCGAACGCTTCGTCGATGACTACGTCGCCCGCGGGCGCTGTCCGGCAGACGACCGGCTCGACGCCTGGGCCGTGGGTCGAGTCCCGATGCCCGAGCCCGACAACCGGCCGCTCGCGGGCGCAGGGGACGCATGAGCCTGACCGCAGACGTCACCGAGCATCTCGACGCGGCCAGGAAACGCACCGTCGACGTGCTCGGGTACTTCGACGACGACGTCCTGTGCCGGCAGATCTCACCGTTGATGTCGCCGCTCGTGTGGGACCTCGCCCACGTCGGTCACTACGAGGAGCTGTGGCTGATCAGCGCGCTCACCGAAGCGCCTCCGACCGACCCTCGCTTCGACGACTTGTACGACGCGTTTCTCCACCCCCGCCGCGAACGGGTCGCGCTCCCGATCCTCGGCCCCGCCGAGGCCCGGGGCTTCGTGCAGCAGGTCCGTGAACGCGCCCTCGAGCATCTCCACCGCCTCGACCTCGACGGGGTCGACCCGGCTCGCGACCCGCTCCTCGCCGGCGGGTTCGTGTACGGGATGGTCGTCCAGCACGAGCACCAGCACATCGAGACGATGCTCGCGACGATCAACCTGATGGAACCCGGCCTCACTGGTTCCCTCGATCTCCCCCGCGACCGCTGGCGACCGGCGCCACTCGTCGAGCTGCACGATCCGATCGCGGGCCCCACCACCGCGATCGTCGGCACCGACGGTGACGACGCGCCGCCGAGTGGTGCGTGGGCCTACGACAACGAGCGGCCCGCGCACCAGGTCACGCTCGCTCCGTACCGCATCGATGCCCGACCCGTCACCAACGCCGAGTTCGCGGCCTTCGTCGGCGCCGGCGGATACGACGACGCCCGGCTGTGGCACCCCGACGGATGGGACTGGCGCACCGAGACCGACACCTCGGCGCCGCTCCACTGGACCGGACATGGACACGACTGGACCGTGGCGCGCTTCGGTCGCACCGAGGCGCTCCCGACCGACGAGCCGGTGCAGCACGTGTGCTGGTACGAAGCCGACGCGTACGCGCGGTGGATCGGCAAGCGGCTCCCGACCGAGCTCGAGTGGGAGGCCGCCGCCCAGGGGCCCGGTGGGCTCCCCGGGTCGGGTCAGGTGTGGGAGTGGACGTCGTCCGCGTTCGACGGGTACCCCGGGTTCCGGTCGTTCCCCTACCGCGAGTACTCCGAGGTCTTCTTCGGCCCCGACTACCAGGTGCTGCGCGGTGGATCCTGGTCGACGCCCGACGTGGCGCAGCGACCGACGTTCCGGAACTGGGACTACCCGATCCGGCGGCAGATCTTCGCCGGCTTCCGCTGCGCAGACGACGGGGGCTGACCAGCCCATGTGCCGGCACGTCGCCTACTTGGGTCCTCCCATCGCGCTCGACGCACTCCTGTTCGGTACGCCGACCGCGCTCGTCGGCCAGTCGCGAACGCCGCGCTTCCAGCCCGGCATCGACGACAACCCGCACGGCTACGGGATCGGCTGGTTCGACGACGACGAAGTGCTCCACCGCCACCGGAGCACCACGGCGATCTGGGACGACCCCGACCTCCCCGCGCTGGCGAGCACGACACGCTCGGGCGCCATCGTCGCCGCGGCCCGCCTCGCCTCACCGGGGCTGCCGGTCGAGATCTCCGGGAACGCCCCGTTCACCGACGGAACGTGGCTGTTCTCGCTGAACGGGATCGTGCGCGGCTGGCACGAGGGCCTCGGCCGCGAGCTGCGCTCGCTCGTCTCTCCGGAACGCGCCGCCGCCATCGAGGGCCACTCCGACTCCGAGGTGCTGTTCGCCATCGCACTCGACCGACTCGATGCGGGTGACGGCCCGGGCGAGGCACTGGCGGCGATCGTCGGACTCGTCGCGCCACGCAGCACCGGCGAGCTGAACATGATCCTCGCCAACGGTCGTCACCTCGCCGCGACCGTGTGGGGTCATTCGCTCCATGTCCGCGACGACCACGCCCGCCAAGACCACGCCCGCCACGACCACGCCCGCCACGACCATGGCCTCATGCTCGCGTCCGAGCCCTTCGACGACACCGGCTGGGAGCGCCTCCCCGATCGCACCCTGGTGCGCGGCGACGCCAACGGCTGCTCCCACGTCCCCCTCTCGATCGGAGTCCGATGACCTCCGCCAGACCCGAGGTGCGCGTCGACGTGCACCTCTCCGACGGCGACATCGACGCGGCGCTCGCCACCGACGTACGAGCCGGGCTCACGGCAGTTCCGAAGGAGCTCCCGCCGAAGTGGTTCTACGACGACCGCGGCTCGGACCTCTTCGACCAGATCACCCGACTGCCCGAGTACTACCCCACCCGCGCCGAGCGGAGCATCCTCGACGCCCACGCCGACGACATCGCGGCCGCGACGAACGCCGACACCCTCGTCGAGCTCGGGTCAGGCACGTCGGAGAAGACGAGGCTCCTCCTCGACGCGCTGTCGCGTGCCGGATCGCTTCGTCGCTTCGTTCCGTTCGACGTGAGCGAGCAGACCCTCCGCGACGCGGCCGCTGCGATCGCTGATGACTACCGCGTCGACGTCCATGCCGTCGTCGGCGACTTCGAACGGCACCTCGACCGCATCCCCGTCGGTGGACGACGGGTCGTGGCGTTCCTGGGCGGGACCATCGGCAACTTCCTGCCGGACGCGCGCACGCGCTTCCTCCGTGCCGTCGGCGACGGGCTCGGCCCGGACGATGCGCTCCTCCTCGGGACCGACCTCGTGAAGGACCGAGGGCGACTGGTCGCCGCCTACGACGACGCTGCGGGCGTCACCGCTGCGTTCAACAAGAACGTGCTGCGCGTGGTGAACCATCGGCTCGACGCCAATTTCGACCCGGACCGCTTCGAGCACGTCGCCCGCTTCGACGAGGCGCACGAGTGGATCGAGATGCGCCTGCGAACCCCCGAGGCGACCAACGTGCAGGTCCGTGCGCTCGACCTCGACGTCGAATTCCTTCCGGGTGAGGAGATGCGCACCGAGATCAGCGCCAAGTTCACGCGGGCGCGGGTCGAGGAGACGATGGACGGTGCAGGGATGCAGGTCGAGCACTGGTGGACCGACCCCGCCGGCGACTTCGCCCTGAGCCTGTCCCGCCGTTCCTGAGCCCGAGTTTCCACTACGCAGATAGTGTCAATACACTTGGGGGTGTGAGCGCCAGCCCCAGCACCGAAATCCCCACCCTCGACATCCCCAGTCTCGACATTCAGGATCTGCACGTCTCGGTCGATGATGTCGCCATCCTGCGGGGCGTCACGGTCGCGGTGGGCGCTGGAGAGGTGCACACCCTCATGGGGCCCAACGGGTCCGGGAAGTCCACCCTCGCCCGCACGCTGCTCGGTGACCCGACGTACGTCGTCACCGCGGGCCGGATCCTCCTCCAGGGCGAGGACGTGACCGGGCTGTCCACCGCGGAGCGGGCCGCTCGAGGCCTGTTCCTCGGGTTCCAGCACCCCGAGGAGATCCCCGGCGTGAGCGTGCTCAACTTCCTCCGCCAGGCGATGGGTGCCCGCAAGGGGATCGAGGACCTCTCGGTGCTCGAGGTGCGGATGGCGCTGCTCGAGTGGACCGCCAAGCTCGGCATGGACGACCGGTTCGTCTCCCGCTACCTCAACGAGGGGTTCTCGGGCGGCGAGAAGAAGCGCAACGAGATCCTCCAGATGGCGCTGCTCGAACCCGACATCGCGATCCTCGACGAGACCGACTCCGGGCTCGACATCGACGCGCTCCGCATCGTCGCCGACGGGATCGCCAAGGTGAGGAGCGTCCGCCCCACCCTCGGGATCCTTCTCATCACGCACTACCGGCGGATCCTCGAGCACCTCGCGCCGGACCGAGTCCACATCCTCCTCGACGGGCGGATCGTCGCATCCGGGGGCGCCGAACTTGCGTCCCAGCTCGAAGCCGAGGGCTTCGACGCATTCCGAGCGGCCGCATGAGCGCGCTCGACGTCGCCCCGATCAAGGCCGACTTCCCGATCCTCGAGCGCGAGGTCAACGGCCACCGCCTGGTGTACCTCGACTCCGCGTCCTCGTCGCAGAAGCCGGTCCAGGTCCTCGACGCGATGGAGCACTGCTATCGCCAGAGCTACGCGAATGTGCACCGGGGCGTCTACACCATCGCCGAGGAGGCGACCGCGGCGTTCGAAGCGTGCCGGACGAAGGTCGCGCGGCTCCTCAACGCGTCTTCGACCTCGGAGATCGTGTTCACCAAGAACGTCACCGAGGCGATCAACCTGGTCGCCCACTCGTGGGGCCGCGCCAACCTGCGCGCCGGCGATGTCGTCGTGCTCACGGAGATGGAGCATCACGCCAACGTCGTCCCATGGCACATGCTCGCGAGCGAGATCGGCATCGAGCTCCGCTGGATCCCGCTCACCTCCGACCACCGCCTCGACCTCACCAACCTCGATCAGTTGCTCGACGGCGCCAAGCTCCTCGGCGTCACTGCGGTGTCCAACGTGCTGGGCACCATCAACGACATCGACGGACTCGTCGCGGCGGCGCATGCCGCGGGCGCCCTCGTCCTCGTCGACGCCGCCCAGGCCGTCCCTCACCTCACGGTTGACGTCGTCGCGTGGGATGCCGACTTCGTCGGCTTCACCGGCCACAAGATGCTCGGGCCGAGCGGCATCGGCGGACTCTGGGCACGCGCCGAGCTGCTCGAGTCCATGCCTCCGTTCCTGGGCGGCGGCGAGATGATCCGCGACGTCACGAAGACGGGGTTCACCACCAACGACCTCCCGTGGAAGTTCGAGGCGGGCACCCCACCGATCGTGGAAGCCGTCGGGCTCGGCGCCGCCATCGACTACCTCGACCGGGTCGGGCTGCCGGTCATCCGCGCCCACGAGCGCGCGCTCACCGCGTACGCGCTCGACGCGCTCGACCAGCGCTTCGGCGACCGCCTGACGATCTACGGCCCCACCGACCTCGACGTCCGAGGCGGGGTGCTTTCGTTCCTCTTCGAGGGCATCCACGCCCACGACATCTCACAAGTGGTCGACGAGGCCGGCGTCTGCGTCCGAGCCGGCCACCACTGCGCGAAGCCCCTCATGCGATCGCTCGGTGTCCCCGCAACCACGCGAGCATCGTTCTACCTCTACAACGACGAAGCCGACGTCGACGCCCTCGTCGACGCGCTGGCAACGGCCGAGAAATTCTTCGGGATCTAGGCCCGAGAAGCAAGGAGACGGAGCAGCGATGGCAGGCCTCGAAGACCTCTACCGCGAGATCATCCTCGACCACTACCGCGCGCCGCGAAACCGCGGCGAGCTCGAGGTACCACCGGCCCACATGGTCGAAGGCTTCAACCCGCTGTGCGGCGACGAGGTCGTGCTGTATCTCGACATCGTCGACAGTGCGATCGTCGACGTCCGTACCGCGGGCCAGGGGTGCTCGATCAGCCAGGCCTCCACCTCGATGATGAGCGCGGCGGTGAAGGGCAAGCCCGTCGACGAGGCGCGACGTCTCATCCGAGCGTTCCTGAGCCTGATGTCGAACCACGAGTCCCAGCTCGAAGGCCTCGATCCTGCGAACCCCGGGGACGCGGCAGTCGAAGGGGTCAGACTCGGAGACCTCGAGGCACTCCAGGGGGTCGTGAAGTTCCCGGTCCGGATCAAGTGCGCGAGATTGGCGTGGGACACGCTCGTGCAGGGCCTCGACGAGACCACTGCCTGAGAAGGACGCCCGAGCAAGGCACCTGAGCAAGGCACCTGAGAAAGGCGAACGGTTCCGACGGCGCGCCGCGGGCATACTGAGCACCGCGACTACGTTGGACCCAAGGACAGCGGCGACGACAGGGAGGGAGCGGGGAGCATGGACCAGACGGCACTCACCACTCGTATCGACGAGGCCCTCGACCACTATCGGGGTCGCGACCTCGTGTCCGCGGCCGAGATCACCGACCTCCTGCTCGACCTCCGTCTCATGCTGCTCGCCGCCGACGTCGAGGCCAAGGCACCCGCCGCCGGCTGAGTCCGCGCATCGGGGCCGGCTGACGGGACCTCCCGCCACTGGATCCCCTACCCTGGATCGTCATGGCGGAGCGCACTCGATCCGAGCGGAGCACCTCACCTCGAGCCGCGGCCCGCCAACGCCGCCGTCGGATCCGCGTCGGCGGCATCGCCGCGATCGTCGTCGTACTGGGCGTCGGCGCCTTCGCGCTGCGCAGTGGCGGCGAGACCGCGAAGGCAGCGCCGAAGCCGCCTCCATCGACGTCCACCACCACGACCACCCCCGCGTTCACGCCGTTCGTCACCGCGGCCACGAACGGCGCCGACCTCGTCGCGTACCAAGAGCCGGTCGCCGATTCGGCGGCAGTCGCGACGTTCAGTGCCGTCACCGAGTACGGCTTTCCTCGCACGCTGCTCGTCACTGCCCAGCAGGACGGGTGGGTCCAGGCACTGCTCCCGATGCGTCCGACCGGGTCGCTCGGTTGGGTACGCACGAGCGACGTGACGCTGGGCTCCACGACCTACGAGATCAAGGTCTCCCTGTCGGCGCATCAGCTGGTGGTCCTGAACGCCGGAGCGCCCGTGCTCGAGACCCAGATCGCCATCGGCAAGGCGAAGACACCCACGACCCTCGGGCAGTTCTACGTGACCGACCCGCTCGATCTCAGCGCAGAACCCAACGGCGACTACGGAGCGTTTGCGCTCGGCATCTCCGGGTACTCCGACGTCCTCACGGCCTTCCGGGGCGGCAACGGCCAGCTCGCCATCCACGGCGGCGCGTGGGAGTCGATGCTCGGGACCGACGTCTCTGCCGGATGCATACGTCTGCTCAACGACACCGTCCTGCAGATCGCCGCGTTGGTGCCGATCGGTACTCCGGTCACGATCGCCGCCTGAGGTTCGCGCCGGTCGCCTGACGGGGGGAGCGCCCCGGGCGGTACGCTGATTGGCCCATGGTGCAGAAGGCGTTCCCGGCTCAGGTCATCGTCGGCCTGCTGCTCGCGTTCCTGGTCATCAGCGGCGTCGTCGCTGCGGGCGCCGCACTGCGCGACGACAGCCTTACGTCGACGGCTGCCGCGCCGACCACGACGGTACCCACCGAACCCACCACGACCACGAGCACCCTGCCGCCGACGACAGTGCCCACACTGCCGCAGCTCGTGCAGCCGGCGGTCGTCACCCTCCCGGACCTGCCGATCTTCCCGGTGCTCGGCTCCGGATCACCCCCGGAGATCGTCGGGCCGTACGAGCAGCGGCTCGTCGACCTCAAGTTCGATCCGGGTGCCGTCGACGGCGTCTACGACCAGGCGACGACCTACGCGGTGCAGGCGCTCCAGAAGATCGCCGGCACCGATCGCAGCGGCAAGATCGGTGTTGCCGAGAAGGCTGCCCTCGAGACGTTCCAGTACCCGCTGCCGTTGCACCAGGAGGCTGAGCCCAACCGCACCGAGATCGACGTGACGAAGCAGGTCCTGACGCTCTACGAGAGCTACCAGGTCCGACTCGTCACCACGACGTCCACCGCGTCGGGCGCGAACTATTGCTACGACACGCCGAAGGCGGCACCGACACAACATGTCTGCGAGGTCGCGACGACACCGTCCGGTCGATTCACCTACTACTTCTTCTACGACGGCTGGCACAAGGGCGATCTCGGTTCGCTGTACAACCCCTTCTACTTCAACAAGGGGATCGCGGTACACGGCTACCAGGAGGTGCCGCCGTATCCCGCGTCGCACGGTTGCTCACGGATCCCGATGCACATCGCTGAGTATTTCCACACGCTGGTGCACGAAGGAGACCCCGTCTACGTCGAGGGCGGCCAACCCGCCCAGATCCTCTCCAGCAACCCCATCTAGCCCCCGGCTCGTTCTTCGGCTTCTCGGCACGTTCATCGTTGCCCTCCAACGTTCAGCGTGCCGAGAACAAGGGACGTGTACCGAGGACGGATCGAATCTCCCGCGCTACCCGGTCCGAGCGTCGCTCCACGTCCTTCCATCCGAAGTGGAGCACGGCCCACTCCTCTGCGATGAGCAACCGATCGCGAGCATGACCGTCATGGAACGCCGCAGGGCTCGAGTGGAACTCGTAGCCATCGACCTCGATAGCCAAACGATGGCCGGGGTATGCGAAGTCGACGACGGCAAGAAAGCCCCCATGTCGATCGCGGACGATGAACTCGTGTGAAGCAGGGGGAAGGCTTCCGTTGTACAACAACGACGCCATCCGCGCCTCAAGGACACCCGCCGGGTGCGCCGCTGCAACGCGACCTTCAACCAGCGAGCGGATCGTTCCGACTCCGGTCCGACCCTTGCGAGCCACCGCGACCATAGCGTCGCGTACTTCGCGATACGTCACCAGTCGTCGACCGGCAGCGCGATCGAGCGCTGCTTCAACGGTGCGCGGCGACGCCACAGCGCCGAGATCGACCAATGTCCGTGCAACCGTCGTGACGCGTACGCCCTCCACCTCGTCGATCCATCGGGCATGAAGATCGGCCAATCGATGCACGACGATCCCTTCTCGCTCAGGTGAACGACGCCGGGTGGTCGTGATCTCGATTGGCGGGTCTTTGTACGCGAGCAGACCGTGAATCGTTGCCGCGGATCGATGGGAGCCCGCAGTTTCGATACCGACCGCGAGGCACGCGGCGACCAGGCGCTGCTCGTAGGTCTCCCTCGTGCCTGCGATGACAAAGACGCCCTCGTGGGCCCGCCGCCATGCTCCTACACCTACCTGGTGGCGGATCTCCTGGGGCGAGGCGCCGAGCTGGCGAGCCTCGGTCCACGAGATGACCGAGTGCTGGGATGCCGCGCGTCGAGCGATGCGGACCTGATCCACGCCGAACTCCTTCCAAAATCCAGGTTCTGGGCACGTTCAGCGTTGCCATGCAACAACCAGCGTGCCGAGAAGCCCGGGTGCGAGACTGTCGGCGTGGAGACACTCGTAGAGGGGCGCGCGTTCCTCGAAGGACCGCGGTGGCACGACGGCGCGCTGTGGGTCTCCGACATGCACGCCCACGAGGTGCTTCGCGTCACCATCGACGGCACAGTCGACGTCGTTGCCTCGCTCGACGGCCCCCCCTCAGGACTCGGATGGCTCCCCGACGGGCGGATGCTCATCGTGTCGATGCACGACCGCCGCGTCCTGCGCCTCGAGTCGGACGCGACCCTCGCCATCGCCGCCGACTGCACGGCGCTCGCTCCCAACGAGATCAACGACATGTGCGTCGATCGTCACGGCCATGCGTTCATCAGCCAGTTCGGCTTCGACTTCCACGGTGGCGGCGAGTTCCGCGACGCGCCCCTCCTGCGCGTCGACCCGGACGGCTCCGTCCAGGAGGCCACCGACGGCCTCCGGATGGCCAACGGCATCGTGATCACCGCCGACCAACGCACCCTCGTCGTCGCCGAGTCCGCGGGCAAGGACCTTGTGGCATTCGACCTCGCCGACGACGGCGCACTCACCAGCCGGCGGGAGTGGGCCCCGCTCCCCGACTATCCCGACGGTATCTGCATCGACGCCGAGGACGCGGTGTGGATCGCTTCGCCAGTCTCGGACCGGTTCGTGCGCGTCGCCAAGGGCGGAGAAGTACTCGAGACCGTCGAGTGCCCGGGCCGGCACGCGATCGCGTGTGCACTGGGTGGCGAAGACGGCAGGACCCTGTTCTGCTGCACGTCGACGACGGTCGGCGAGCCCGACCTGTCGGCCGAGACTCGCGGATCGACGCTGGAGACCGCCCGCGTGTCCGTCCCCGCGGCGTCCTGAGCGCCGAGCTCGGGAAGCCGTTCTCGGAACGTTCAGCCCGCGAAGCCCAGGCCTAGAAGCCGGATTCGGAGAACGGGTCGACCTCGACCGGGCGCTCGACCGACAGCTCGTCGACACCGAGCTCGGCGGCCAGTCCCTCGTATCCCTGAGCCTCCAGCGTGTCGGCGAGCTCGGGGCCGCCGCTCGCCACGATGCGCCCCGCCATCAGCACGTGGACGCGGTCGGGACGTAGCTCGGTGAGCAGCCGCGCGTAGTGGGTGATCGCGAGCACGCCGAGACCGTCCTCGTGCGTCATCTCCTCGACGCGCCGTGAGACATCCCGCAGAGCATCGATGTCAAGTCCGGAGTCGATCTCGTCGAGGATGGCGAACTTCGGCTTCAGCACCGCGAGCTGCAGTGTCTCCATGCGCTTCTGCTCACCACCCGAGAAGTCGTCGTTCACTCCCCGGGTGAGGAACTCGTCGCGAATCGCGAGCCGGTTCGCCTCGGCCTCGAGTCGCGCCTCCAGGCCCCCGGCGCCCGAGCTTGTCGACGTGCGAGCAGCTGCGGCCACGAGCTCGCCGACGGGCACCCCAGGGACCGCGACCGGGTACTGCATCGCCAGGAACAGCCCGCGCACCGCTCGCTGCCAGGTGGGGAGCCCCAGGAGCTCCTCGCCGTCGATCGTGAGCGATCCTGCGGTCACCTCGTAGTCGCCCCGACCCATCAGGACGTGCGAGAGCGTCGACTTCCCGGAGCCGTTCGGACCCATGAGCGCGTGGACCTCGCCCGACCCGATCTCGAGGTCGACACCGCGCAGGACGTCGAGTCCCGCCACCGACGCCCGCAGGTCACGCACCACCATCGTGCTCATGCCGTCCCCCAGCCGTTTGGCGTCGGGGAGGGTGGCTGCACGGCGTACGTGCGACGCCAAAGCGGTGAGGGGTTCACAGGGTAACCAGCACATCGTCGCCGTCGACGCGCACCGCGTAGACGGGGATCGGCTTCGTGGCGGGAAGCGTCTGCGGCTCGCCCGTGGGCAACGAGAACGTCGATCCGTGCTTCGGGCACTCGATCTCGCACTCCTCGGCCCACACCTCGCCCTCCGACAACGAGAAGTCCTCGTGGGAGCACTCGTCGCCCACCACGTACCAGGAATCGTCGATGTGCACGATCGCGAGCCGATGACCGTCGACGTCGAGGCGCTTCGAGGTACCGGACGCGACATCGTCGACCGCACAGACGCGGACTTCGGTGCTCATGACGCCTCCGCCCGTGCCCGTCCGTGCTCGATCTTCTCGACGACGGTTCTGCGGAGCGGCTCGACCAGCGCGGGGACCGGGAGACGAGCGAAGACGTCGTCGAAGAAGCCGAGGACGATGAGCCGCTCGGCCTCCTCGGGCGGGATGCCCCGCGACTCGAGGTAGTAACGCTGGTCATCGTCGATCGGACCGACCGCGCTCGCATGCGAGCAGCGGACATCGCTGGCTTCGATCTCCAGGTTCGGGATCGACTCGGCACCGGCGCCCTCGGTGAGCACGAGGTTTCGGTTTGTCTGGTACGCCTGGGCCTTCACGGCCGTCGGCCGGAGGCGCACCATCCCCGAGTACACCGAACGGGCCTCGTCCTCGACCGCGCCCTTGAACAGCAAGTCGCTGCGCGTGTGGGGGGCGTCGTGGTCCTGGAGCGTCCGGAAGTCGAGCATCTGGTCGTGGTCACCGAAGTACACCGCCAGCTGGTCGCTCTGCGCACCCTCGCCCTCGAGCAGCGACTCGCTACGGAGACGGGCGTACGAGCCCCCGAGCGCGACCGCCCACGACTGCAACGACGCGTCACGGGCGAGGTGCGCCCGTTGGAGGCCGACCTGCCACGTGCTGGAGCCGTGCTCCTGGACGGTCACGTACCGGACGTGTGCGTTCTGCCCGACGAGCAGCTCGACCACCGAGTCGACGAGATGGCCACGCTTCCCGGCTGCGACCGTCGGTGATCCGGACCGCTCGACGAGCGTGACCTCCGAACCCTCGCCGGCGACCAGCAGGGTGTGCGGGAAGCTGGCAACACCTTCGCCCTGTGACCAGTGGAGCACCACGATCGGGTGCTCCACCGCGACGCCGGCCGGGACTTCGACGAATGCACCGCCCGCCACGAACGCGTCGTGCAACGTGGTGAACGCATCGGGTGACGCGTCCGCGCAGCGGCCGTACACCTCGGCAACTCGGTCCTCGTCGCAGGTGGCGAGGTCGCACACTCGCACGCCCTTCGACTCGAGCGCCGGGTCGAGCTCGTGATGGACAACTCGTCCGTTGCGAACAACGAGCAGGCCGGAGTGCATACCGATCTCGGCCCCGACGGGTCCACCCCCCGGCGCGGCTTCGCTCCCCGGCGCGCCGAGCGCCGACGGCTCGAGCGGGCGGTAGGCATCGAGATCGAAGTCGTCGATACGGCTGTAACGCCAGATCTCCTCCGATGATGTCGGCCACGTGAGGTCAGCCAAGCGCGCGACGGCGTCCAGTCGACGGGCGACGAGCCAGTCGGGACCGTCGAGGGCGCGCGCCGCGTCAGGTGTGAAGGAGGTCATGGGCGTGCAACAGGTCGGGACCGTCGGGTCAGCCGACCGACCCTTCCATGTTGAGCTCGATGAGCCGGCTGAGCTCGACCGCGTACTCCATCGGCAGTGTCTTGGTGATCGGCTCGATGAAGCCGTTGACGATCATCGCGGTCGCCTGCTGCTCGGTGAGACCGCGACTCATCAGGTAGAAGAGCTGGTCGTCACCGACCTTCGAGACGGTCGCCTCGTGGCCGATGCGAGCGTCCTTCTCGTCGATCTCCATGTACGGGTACGTGTCGGAGCGGCTCTCGTCGTCGAGGATCAGCGCGTCGCACCGCACGTGGGCCTTCACGTTGTGTGCACCCTTCTCGACCTTGACGAGGCCGCGATAGGTGGTGCGCCCGCCGTCCTTCGAGATCGACTTGGAGTCGATGATCGAGGTCGTCTCGGGCGCGACGTGCGTCATCTTGGCCCCGGCGTCCTGATGCTGGCCGGGACCCGCGTAGGCGACCGACAGCACCTCGCCATGAGCCTTCGGTCCGGTGAGCACCACGGCGGGGTACTTCATCGTGAGCTTGGAGCCCAGGTTGCCGTCGATCCATTCGACAGTGGCTTCGGTCTCGGCTCGCGCCCGCTTGGTGACGAGGTTGTAGACGTTCGGCGACCAGTTCTGGATCGTCGTGTAGCGGATGCGGGCGCCGGGGCGAGCGATGAGCTCGACGACGGCCGAGTGCAA
>JANOWV010000382.1:0-9114 GCA_031418075.1 Actinomycetes bacterium | reverse complement strand
CCACCGCGTCGGCGCACGCGCCGGCGCGCTCGCGAACACACCACGCGTCTACGAGGCGACGATCAATCGCGATCGCGTCCAGGAGTTCGCGCGCGAGCGCTACGACGAGATGGTCGCAAGCAACATGGAGATCCCCGAGGGGATCGAGGATCCCGACGACATCACGATGGGGCTCCCTGCCGCGCGGATCACCACCACGGTCGACGTGGCCGACTTCGTTGCCGTGAAGCGCACGGCGCTCGCGGCCCACGCCAGCCAAGTCGACGAATCGTCCTTCTTCCTCGCGATGCCCGAAGAGGCGTTTGCCGCGATGTTCGGGACCGAGTGGTTCGTCCGGCGCGGCGCCGATCCCGGCACCGCCGAGATCACACTCTTCCCCGACGAAGAACCGACGGAACCGAGCGTCGGCGTCGCGTCGGGTTCACCGACGAACCGGGGCGCCTGACGATGCCGTGGTCGCTGTTCGCCGTGGGCGTCGTGCTGGCGCTGCTCACCGTGCCGGCACTGGTCGTCGTGCAGCATTGGACACTCCTGTTCCCCACCTTCTTCGTCTCGTGGCTCGGCGCCGGCCTCGCCGGGTGGTGGCTCGTCCTCATCTCCGCGGCGACCGTCGCACTCATCGCGACAGGATGGCTCGCCGCATGGCCCGGCTGGGTGGGTTTGGCGCTGGTCGGCGCCGCCGCGATGGGCCTGCTCTCGCAGTGGCGTCAGGCACGTGCCGGGGTCGTCGCGTTCGATGCTGCGCTCGCTCGCCTCGAGCTCGAGCCGCGCGGACGTCTCCGTCGCACGCCGCGCAGCGTCCTGCTCCCGATGTCGATGCGCACGCGTGCGGTCGAGCGAACCAAGGGGATCCGCTACGCCGACGGTGCACGGAGCCGCCACCTCCTCGACGTGTACCGACCGGCGACCGGCGTCGAGCATGCTCCCGTCCTGCTCCAGATCCACGGCGGCGCGTGGATGGTCGGAACGAAGAACACCCAGGGTCGCCCGCTGATGAACGACCTTGCCCGCGCCGGTTGGGTGTGCGTCTCGATCAACTACCGGCTGAGCCCATGGGCCAAGTATCCCGACCACCTCATCGACTGCAAGCTCGCGCTGCGTTGGATCCGCGAGCACATCGCTGAATACGGGGGCGATCCCGACCGCATCGTCGTCACGGGCGGTTCAGCCGGAGGCCACCTCGCGGCGATGGTCGCGCTCACCGCGAACGACCCCAAGCTCCAGCCCGGGTTCGAGACGGTCGACACCTCCGTCGTCGCGAGCGTCCCCGTGTACGGCGCCTACGACCTCGAGGAGCTGTTCGTCACTCGGTGGCGACGGCTCGGCGGCCGCGTCTCGTCGTTCATGGGCAAGCTCGTCATCGGGGAGTCGGCCGGCACGCCCGAGGGACTCGCCGCGTATCGGGCCGCATCGCCGATCCATCACGTGCATCCGGATGCGCCACCGTTCCTGCTCGTGCACGGAACGCTCGACAACCTCGTCCCGGTGCACCAGGCACGTCGCTTCGCAGCCCTGCTCCAGGATGCCGGAGTCGACGCGGTACTGGTCGAGCTCCGGGGTGCGCCCCACGCGTTCGACGTGTTCCACTCGACGTGGGCCGACACCTCGGTCGACGGACTTGTGCGTTACCTCAGCCGACTCTCGGCGCCCGCCGACCGCGCAGCACCGACGGGCGCTGGTACCGCAGCGACCGATCAGAGGACCATGGCGCATACGGTGCCATCGTGAGCCCGGCAAGTCCGATGAGGACCGAGTCGTAGTTCACGCGCCAGCCAGAGAAATCGCGCCAGGCCTGTTCCCGGTCGGGACGTACCGGGGCACCCGCGCTCCTGAGTCGCTCGTACACCTCGTCGAACTCCTCCTGCGCGATGCTGATCGGGTCGGTCGGTGCCGGATCATCATCGAACGGCATCGCGAAGTACGTGGCGATCTCCCGGAGCGCCAGGGACCCCGACCGGATGCAGAGTCCGGCCTGCGGAGACCACGGGACCGAGAGCGTCGACTGCGCAAGCGATGCACCGTCGAGCACCGCGCCCGCCGCCGTGACCCACGAACGATGAGGACTCGGCGACCGGAAGAATGAGAGCACCGCGAGGGACGTGTGCGTCTCCGACAGCTCGGCGAACCACACCTCCCACTCGGCCCAGAGGTCGGGGAGGTGGTCGTTCCATCCGATCGCTGCGTACCGGGTCAGGATCTCGGCCCCGCTCGGCGGCGTGCCGCCCAAGGTCGCCATGCGCGCGACTGCGACCTCCCGCCGCGAGAACGCGTTATAGATCGTCGGGAGGTACGCGATGAGGAGTGCGAGCAACCCGAGCCCGGTCCCGGCCTCCAGGAACGTGACGATGAAGCTCGGGACATCGTTGGGCGGGAGCACGAAGCCGAGCGTGAAGAACGACGACCCGCTCAGCTCGAACGCCTCCCGCCAGCTGCGCGCGTCGACCGACGTCGCGAAGATCAACGCGAACCCGACGATCGCGAGGATCGCCCAGACACACACCAGCGCGAGCAAACCGATCGGCGCGTACATCGCCATGACCCGGTCGCGGCGCTCGTAGGTGTGCGACTCGCGCGCGAAGAGCGAGAACACGCCACGCAGCCCGGCGAAGACGCTTCGCGTCAAGAAGGTGCTCGCCCCCCGAGGGAGCACGAAGGTGCGGATCGCCGAGTCGAGCACCGCGAGGACGAGGAGGGCCCCACCCAGGACGAGCGCGACGTCGACCACGGTGCTCACCCCGCCATCGTGCCGCTACTGGACGATGAAGGTGGTGACCATCCCGAACATGCCCGTGTCGCGTTCGGCATGGGTGAGGATGTGGCAGTGCCACGCCCACACGCCGAGGTTCGTGGCGTGGACGAGGACCGAGTAGCGCTCACCGGGCGCGACGTTCACGGTGTCCATCGAGTACGGCTGGGGCACCGGGAAGCCGTCCTTGGCAATCACCACCTGCGGCAGGCCATGGAGGTGCATGGGGTGGATCTGCAGACCCTCGTTCATGTAGTCGACGAGGACCCACTCCCCCTGCTTGGCGATGACCGGTGCCGTCGCCGGGAACGACTTGCCGTTCAGGGACAGACCGATCACCCCGGCGTCATTGAGCACCATCGGGACGCGCTGGGACACCACCACCCCGGCTGGCACCGGCAGGTCGTCGATGATGAACGCACCCGCGAGACCGTCGGGGATCTGGTGCTCGGCGTGGTGATGTGAGTGGTACATCCCGACCGCGGGGCCGTTCGCGACGAACTCGTACACGAACTTCTCCCCCGGCTTCACCGGGGGCTGCGTGATGTCCGGGACGCCGTCCATCGCGTTCGGGACGTCGATCCCATGGAAGTGGATCGCGGTCGACTGCGGAAGCTGGTTGTCGAGGACGACGCGCACCTTGTCGCCGGTGCTCACGCGAATCAGCGGTCCCGGAACCATTCGGTTGTACGCCCACGCGCGCACGGTCTTCCCCGGCTCGACCTCCCAGTCGATGACCTCGGCCGTGAGCGTGAATTCCTTGGTCCCGTCGGCAAGGATCTTCGGCTCCATCGGGACGTTGCCGACCCCGTCGGTGTTCGCGCCCGACTCGAGCTGGGCCACGTACGTGTCGACCGGTTGCTTCATCCGTGCGTCACTGTCGTCGTTCCCCGCGAGCAGCGTCTTGGCGTCGGCGCCCGCGCTCCCGGACTCGCTGTGGCCAGCGTGTCCACCGCCGCTCCCGACCGTCAGCGTGCCGCGCATCCCGGCATCGCGATGGCCGGGGATCTTGCAATACATCTCGTAGGAGCCGTCGGCCAGGCCGCTCACGTCGAGGCTTGTCGCGTCGCCCGGCTGGAGATCGTCAGTGATCAGATCCGTGCCCTTGATCGCGAGGTTGTGCACGACCTTCCCGTCGTTGCTGACGGTGATGACGTCGCCTCCGCTGATCGTCGTCGGCGACAGCGCGAACTCCACCTCGGAGACCTTGGGACCGTTCGCGGCCGCGGCTGAGGTCTCGGCATCGTTGCTCTTCGAGAACGCGGATCCGGCGACCGCCAGGGCCGCAAGGGCGAGCACCGCGGTGAGCAACGTGAACATCGACGTTGCCACCCCGAACCCGCGGGGATCCCGCTCCTCGCCAGCGCGCGGTACTGCCACGAGTTGTCCTCATCTCTCGCCAGGGGCCGGAATACCAGCCTCGATTGGGGGCCTCGATCGCCAGGCCCGGGAGGCCGACTGCGCCACGATCCTTGAAATCCGGCGTCGGGCACAGGGCCATTCGGCCCCATGCGTGAGGTCCGGGGACCCGATACCTCCTCGGCCAGTAGCGCCGGAGCGAAGAATCGGGCGAACCGCGATTGACAGGGGCCGTCGGGCTCCTAGAGTGCGGCCGGTGACCGGCGTCACAGTCCGGCACAACCAGTCCCATCACATCAAGCCCGGCGTTCGGCGCTCGGGATCCTCAGGGGGAACATCGTGGGTCACTCGCACCGGCACGCATCACGCCGTCGTTGGCTGCGCTTCGGCGCGGCAATCGCAACATTGGGGATGGTCTCCGTCGCCTTCGCCGGCATCGGCGGCGCCTCGACCGATGGTCGTCGTGCCCAGCAGAAGGGTGGGGGCGACCTCACCTTCGGGCTCGAGGCCGAGACCACCAACTACTGCCTCAGCCGAGCGCAGCTGGCGATCTCGGGCATCCAGGTGGTGGCCGCGATCTACGACACCCTGACCGTGCCCAACTCCAAGGGCGAGGCAGTCCCGTATCTCGCGAAGTCGCTCGAGCCGAACGCCGACTTCACCGAGTGGACGATCGGGCTCCGCGACGGCATCAAGTTCCACAACGGTGAGGTGCTCGACGCCGCTGCCGTGAAGCTCAACCTCGACGCCTTCCGCGGGGCCGACGGCGCACCGAACTCGGGACCGCTGTTCAAGGTGGTCCTCGGCTTCATCTCCGACGTCACGGTGGTCGACCCGCTGACCGTGAAGGTCACGACCAAGGTGCCCGTCGCCAACTTCGGTGGCTACCTGTTCAGCACCGGCCGCGCCGGCATCATGGCGCCCGAGCAGATCAATGCCGGCGAGGACTGCTCCACGAAGATGATCGGCACCGGGCCGTTCATGCTCGACCAGTACCTCCAGAACGAGAAGACCGTCGTCAAGAAGAACCCCGACTATTGGCAGAAGGGCTACCCCAAGGCTGACTCGATCACGTTCATCCCCGTCGTCGACGGTGCGGTGCGGGTGAACCAGCTCCAGGGTGGCCAGCTCGACGTCCTGCACACGTCGAGTGCACAGCAGATCGACACGCTCAACGGCCTCGGCTCCAGCACCGCGACCCTGCTGAAGCAGAAGCCCGGCGTGCGCGAGATCCGCTACTACGTGCTGCTGACCAAGAACGCCCCCTTCGACGACCCGGGCGCCCGTGAGGCGTTCGCCACCGCGCTCGACAAGAACAAGATCAACCAGATCCGCAACAAGGGGCTCTTCGACGTCGCCAACGGCAACATGGACGTTGCGGCCCCCGGGTACCTGAAGAACGCGGGCTACCCGAAGTACAGCGTGAAGAAGGCCAAGGCGCTCGCGAGCGCGTACAAGGCGTCGAGCGGCGGCGACTTCAACGTCGTGCTCGGGACCACGACGGACCCGGAGAACTCGGCCGAGGCCCAGCTCATGAAGAGTGAGCTTGCCAAGGCGGGGATCAGCGCAGAGATCGCCCAGTTCGACCAGGCCACGCTGATCAACGAGGCGCTCGCCGGCTCCATCGACGTCCTCCTGTGGCGCAACCTCCACGGTGGGTACACGAACACGTCGGACACGGACAACTACCCGTGGTGGTCGAACGCCGACACCGGGAACTTCATCAACTTCTCGCAGTTCAACGACGACGCGACCCAGGCCGCGCTCGATGCGGGACGAGGCGAGTCCGATCCGGCGAAGGTCAAGAAGGACTACACCGACTTCAACAAGGCGATGGCGGCAGGCAACTACATCGTTCCGATGTGGTACGTCGACTGGACGATCGCCTCGGTGCCGAGCGTGAAAGTCAACCTGCCCAAGCTGCCCGACGGTGCAGGCAAGCCGCTCTTCGTCTACGGACGGATCCCCGTCCTCGGCCTGAGCAAGTCCTGACGTAGGAGGGAACCCGGCAGGAGCTGAGTAAGGATGTCGTCGGACCTGATCCGACTCGTGGCGAAGCGGATCGCGCAGCTCGTCGTTGTGCTGCTGATCGTGAGCTTCTTCACCTTCCTGCTCGTCCGGCTCCTGCCGGGTGACCCCACCAACGTCATCATCCCGTTCGGGACCGATGCCCAACGGGCTGCGTTGCGGGCCGATCTGGGGCTCGACAAGAGCTTCCTCGGCCAGTACTGGTCGTACCTGACCGGTCTCCTCCGGGGCGACTTCGGGACCCAGTACTCCTCCGGCCGTCCAGTGGCTGATCTCGTCAACCAGTCGTTGCCGGTATCGCTCCAGCTCATGATCTACGCCCAGATCTTCGCACTCTTCTTCGCGATCCCCCTCGGGATCTTCACCGCCTACCGCAACGGGACCCGCAGCGACAACGCCCTCAACACCTCGGCCTTCGCGCTCCTCGCCCTGCCGAACTTCGTGTTGGCCCTCCTGCTCTCGTTCTTCGTCGGCGCGCAGCTGAAGTGGCTTCCCACGGGGGGCTACGCGCCCGGTTGGCTCGACGGATTCTTCGACTCGTCGCGCTCCCCCGACATCGGCGAGCACATTCGCTTCATGATCCTCCCCGCCATCACCCTGTCCGTCGGCCAGATCGCCGTGTACATGCGCCTCCTCCGCAGCGACATGATCGCCACGCTGCAGGAGAACTTCATCACGATGGCGAAGGCCAAGGGGATCTCGAACCGTCGCATCCTCTGGCGCCACGCCCTGCGCCCGTCGAGCCTGACCCTGCTGACCGTCGCGGGCCTCAACGTCGGGACGCTCATCGGGGGCGCCGTCGTCGTGGAGGTCATCTACCAGATCCCGGGGATGGGGCTGAAGATCTTCCAAGCCATCAACGCCCGCGAGTACGTCGAGCTCCAGAGCTACATCGTCGTGATCGCGACGCTCTTCGTGCTCATCAACTTCTTCGTCGACTTCCTGTACTCCGTGCTCGACCCGAGGATCCGCCGTGCCCGTGCAGCCGTCTGACCCGGCCGCGGGCGCACCCCGATCCGCCGGCGCCCAGATCGTCCATGACGCCGTCGACGACGGACTCCTCGCCGAGTCGCTCGCGATGACCGAAGCCGTCTCGGCGGGCGACGAGGGGAAGCGCAGGAAAGGCAAGCCACTCGGGCTCGGCGCCAAGCTGGCCCTCGCGTGGATGGCCTTCGTGATCGCGATCGCCCTGCTCTCCAAGTTCGGGATCCTCACCTGGGGTGATGCGCAAGAGAGTGTCGCCCGGTGCGCCCGGAAGGGACCGTTCGCCGACGAGGGCGGCGCCTCGGGCTACCTCCTCGGGTGCGACAGCAACGGGCGCAACATGGCCGCACGCCTGGCGCTCGGCGGCTGGACGTCGATGCTCGTCGCGACCGGCGCGATCGCCCTCGGCTTCATGGTGGGTGGTTCGCTCGGGCTGGTCGCGGGGTACTTCGGGGGGAAGGTCGACTCCGTCCTCACCGGAATGTTCAACGTCTTGCTCTCGGTCCCGTCCGTGATCATGGCCCTCGCGCTCGTCGCGTTCCTGCAGGGCAGCCCGAGCGAGGCCGCGACGAGCGGGCTCCCTCCCGAGCTCATCCTGATCATCGCCATCGGAGTGGTCGCGATCCCGCTCGTCGGCCGGATCACTCGGGCCAGCGCGCTCAGCTGGTCCCAGCGCGAATTCGTGCTGGCAGCTCGAGCCCAGGGCGCCAAGAACGGCCGAGTGATGGTGCGTGAGGTCCTCCCCAACGTGCTGCCGGCGATGTTCTCGATCTCCCTGCTCGGCATCGCGGTGGCGATCGTCGCCGAGGGCACACTGAGCATCCTCGGCGTCGGCGTGAAGCCTCCGACCCCGTCGTGGGGGAACATCATCGCCCTCGACCGCGGCAACCTCTTCAAGTCGCCGCACATCGTCTTCGAGGCGTCGATCCTCATCTTCATCACCGTGCTCTCGTTGAACTACCTCGGCGATGTCATCCGAGCGCGCTTCGACGTCCGGGAAGGCGCACTGTGAGCGACCGGTTCGACGACGCCCCGTTCGACGGCCCCCTCCTCGAGGTCGTGGACGTCAAGACCCATTTCCAGACCGACCGCGGCGTCGTGCGCGCGGTCGACGGTGTCAGCTTCACCCTGGAACGCGGCAAGACCATCGGCATCGTCGGTGAGTCGGGTTCCGGCAAGACCGTGCTGTCGCGCTCGGTGATGGGTCTGCTCCCCAAGCGCGGGCTCGTGCGCGAGGGATCGATCAAGCTCGAGGGCGTCGAGCTCATCGGCCACTCCGACAAGCAGATGCGCGCGTACTGGGGCGCACAGATGTCGATGATCTTCCAGGACCCGATGACCTCGTTGAACCCGGTGATGAAGATCGGCAAGCAGATCACCGAGTCGATCCGTCAGCACCTCGACGTGACCAAGGACTACGCGGCAGAGCTCGCCGAGAGCATGCTCGCCTCGGTGCGCATCCCCGAACCGGCACGACGCCTCAACGAGTACCCCCACCAGCTCTCCGGAGGGATGCGCCAACGCGTCTGCATCGCCGTCGCCCTCGCCTGTGGCCCGAAGGTCCTCTTCGCCGACGAGCCCACCACCGCGCTCGACGTCACCGTGCAGGCCCAGGTCCTCGACCTCATGCGGGCCCAGCAGCGCGAACGGTTCATGGCGATGATCCTCGTCACCCACGACCTCGGTGTCGTCGCGGGTCGGGCCGACGAGATCGCGGTGATGTACGCCGGACGGATCGTCGAGAAGGCGCCGACGCGCACGCTCTTCCGGAACATGAAGATGCCCTACACCGAGGCACTCCTCTCCTCGATCCCCAAGATCGATGACCCGAGCCACACGCGGCTCGCCACGATCCCGGGGCGACCTCCGGACCTCGTGAACCCGCCCAAAGGCTGCAAGTTCGCGCCGCGGTGTGCCTACGTCCAAGACCGCTGCCAGGAGGAAGAGCCGCCGTTGCGCGACGCCGAAGACGGTCACCAGTACCGCTGCTGGTTCCC
>JANOWV010000381.1:0-1759 GCA_031418075.1 Actinomycetes bacterium | reverse complement strand
ACGACCTCCGTGAGCTCGCCGCCGGGGAGCGCGATCGGTGTTCCCATCCGCCGCGCCAGCCCGTCGAACACCTCCCACTCGGCAAGGACGTCGCCCGTCGGGGCGATGACGGCATCGGTGTAGTTCGTGTATGGCGCCGAGAACCACATGTCCATCAGGTGCGGCACATCGGCCCGTTCGAGCGACAGGCGGGGCGCGATCACATAGTCGGCGGCATCGGCCGTAGGGGTCATCCGGTGATCGATCACGACGAGCAGCTCGAGGTCCCGGAGCGCTCGCATCGTGAGCTCCTGGTCGGGCCAGGCCACGGCCGGGTTCCCGCCGCTCACGATCAGCGCCCGCACCCGACCCTCGCCCGGCTCGACGATCTCCTCGGCCAGGACACTCGTGAGCATCTCGCCGTTGTACCCCCGCAGCCCCCGGACGCGGTGCTCCGGCCCGCGCCGCAGATCGAGCGGCGCGATGACCTGCGCGCGCTTCGGGGTCTCCGGATACAGGAACCAGCCCGGTCCGATGCGGTCGCCTTCACGGTTCACGCGCCCACAGACGATGTTGAGCGCGAGCGTGAGGTGCTCGGTGAGGCTCGAGTGCGGCGCCATGCTCGGGCCGGTCCCCGTCCCCGCCGTCCCGCGGCGTCCGCCCGCGAACAGATGCGCCGCGGCGACGACGTCGTCCGCCGGGACGTCGCACCGGGTCGCGACCGTGTCCACGTCGAAGCGCGCGACCGCGTCCGTGAACCGATCGAGGTCCTCGACCCAACGGTCGCAGAACTCCGCATCGTGTAGCCGATCGCGCAACACGACGTTGATGATCCCCGCAAGCAGCGTGGGGTCCTCGCCGGGGCGCACCTGAAGGTGAAGGTCGGCGAAGCCGGCCATCTCGGTTCGGCGAGGGTCGATGACCACGAGCTGCATGCCGCGATCCTTGGCCCGGCGCATCTCGATGAACGGGTTGGTGCCCTGGAGGCCGCCCGAGGGTGCGTAGCTCGAGACCATCGGGTTGTACCCGATGGCCATGAGCACATCAGCGTCGCGGAATCCATGGAAGCCGGCTTCCCACATCCCGATCCGAGCGGGAGCAGTCGCCTTCGCGGGCTGATCGATCGTGAGCGAGGTGTAGTACTGGCGTGAGCCGAAGCCTCTGAGCCAACCACGAGCCGTCGCGGTGGCGCACGAGCTCTGGTAGCCGCCGGTCCCCGTGTACACGGCGACGGCGCGCGGCCCGTCGCGGTCGATGATGTCGCGCACGCGAGCGGCGATCTCGTCGAGGGCGGCGGCCGAGGCAATCGGCTCGAAGTGCCCGTCGGAGGCGCGACGCAGGGCGCCGTCGAGGCGATCTGGGTGATGGATCTGAGCGGGGAGCTGGCGGCCCTTGATACAGGTGTAGCCCTCGAACAGTGGGTCCTCCGCGACCCCCCGCACCGCGACGACATGTCCTTCGTCGACATCGACGTCGATCGGACACGCCGCGTGGCAGATGCGACAGAACGACCGGGTCGTGTGCATCACAGCCCCCGGCGACCGGCTTCACGCATCATGTCGGCCTCGCCGGTCGAGAACAGGCCCGGGCCACCGCCGCTGGTCTGCCCCGCGTCAGCGACCAGGCAATGGCCGGAGATGTACGCCGCATCGTCGCTGGCGAGGAACACTGCCGCGGCGGCGATGTCGTCGGGCACCCCGCCGCGTCCGAGAGGAGAGACCGATTCGATGAAGTCGTGAGCCGCCGCGACCGCATCGTGGTCGCCGTGGATCGCGGCGGC
>JANOWV010000380.1:0-4983 GCA_031418075.1 Actinomycetes bacterium | reverse complement strand
GACGTGCTCGCCGACCTGTACGAGTGGGCGACGGTCACGCCGATCGTCCTCGGCACGAGGCAGGTCGCGTGACGACCGTCGGGTCCGCCCTCCCCAACTACGGGATCGACGCCGACCGAGTGCTCGGGCGGGAGTCGATCGTGACTGCCGTCCGTCGTCGGTTCGACGGCCGCTACGCGGTCGACGAGTTCGGTGGCGACCCGTCGCTCATGGACGCGCTGGCCCCGGTGCCGTCCGCGTTGATCCGCATCGACGTCGAGCACGAGGAGCGTCTGCCCCGCCGGGGCCCGGCGCTGCTCGTCGCCAACCGCGGGTTCGGGCTGTTCGAGCCCTTCGTGCTCGGACTCGCGGTCCGCCGAGTCCTCCACCGCCGGCTGCGCATCGTCGGTGCACCCGATCTCCCCGCGATCGGTCCGATGGCCCGGAAGCTCGGCGCGATCGGCAGCCGACCGGCCGACGTCGCGGCACTGCTGCGGGCCGGCCATCTCGCCGCCGCGCCGCTCGGGATGACGTGGCTGCGCGCGGGAGCCGGGGAGCCGCCGCGCGCGCTCGTGGCTGCGACGCTCGGGTTCCCGGTGATCCCGGTCGCGATCCGGCCCGGCGGCCCGTTCAACCTCCAGCTGCGGCCGTGGCGGGTGATCGTCGGGGAGCCGATGCTGCCGCCGCCCGGCACCGAGCGCCACGACCAGCTGGCCGCGGCGGAGCTGTCCGAGCAGGCGCGTGCTGCGGTGCAGGACCTGCTCGAGACGCCCCAGAAACAGGTCGCCAGATGAAGGTCGCCGTCGCCCACGACGGCGCGCCCATCGCATACGAGACGTTCGGGCCGGTCGACGGCGAGCCGCTGCTCATGCTCCAGGGACTCGGCGCCGACTCGCGGGGGTGGGTGCTGCAGCGGATGGCGTTCCGGCGCCAGTACCGCTGTATCGCGGTCGACAACCGCGGTGTGGGCGGGACCTCCGGGGCGCCGCACCCGTTCTCACTCGAGATGATGGCGGCCGACGCGGTGTCGGTGCTCGACGCCGAGGGCATCGAGCAGGCGCACGTGATGGGTGCGTCGATGGGTGGCGCGATCGCCCAGATGATCGGCGTTCGGCACAGCGAGCGCGTCCGTTCCCTGGTGCTGGCGTGCACGGCATGTCATCACCACGAATGGCGCCGTGAGCTGCTCGAGGAGTGGGCCGCGGCGGTGCACGCTCGCGGGATGGGTGCGCTCGCCGAGGAAGGGCTGCGCTGGCTCGTGGGTCCCCGCTTGCACCGGCGCTTCGGCGTGTGGATCAACATCATGGCGCGCATCGTCCTCCAGGCCTCGCCGGAGAACTTCGTCGCGCAGGTGCGGGCGATCCTCGACACGCACGACGACGTGCGATTCGAGCTGGCCGGGGTACGGGTTCCGACGCTGGTCATCACCGGGACCCAGGACCTCCTCACCCCGCTGGGCGACGCCGAGGAGCTGCACGAGCTGATTCCGACGTCGCGCCTGTTCGAGCTGCGGGGCGCGGCACACGCGCTCATGGTGGAGGCGCCGAACGCGTACAACCGCGCCGTGCTCGGCTTCCTCGAGGACGTCCGGGCCGAGGTGCGGGCCTCGGGCTGAGCACCGACGCACCGCTCGGCTACCTGGCGGCGCAGAACCGTCAGCGGTCCCGATCGACCAGTCCGTCGACGAGCGTTCGGAGCCGGTTGGCCACTGTGGCGTCGAGACCGTGTGCCCCCGCGAGCGCTTCGTTCGCCTTCGTGGCGTGGTCGCGGGCGATGGCGAAGGTGGCGTCGACGGCGCCGGTCGCCATCGTGCGTCGACGGGCCTCGTCGCGCCGTTCCGGGTCGAGCGGGCCACCCAGAAGGCTGGCGAGGGTGGCGTCCTCGGCGAGGGCATAGATCACGGGAAGGGTGTAGATGCCTTCGACGAGGTCTTGGCCCGCGGGCTTGCCGAGCGTCTCGTCGTCGGCCGTGAGATCGAGGATGTCGTCGATGATCTGGAAGCAGAGCCCGAGGTGGTGGCCGTACCGAGTGAGCGCGTCGAGGGTCGGCTCATCGACTTCGGAGACCATCCCGCCGACGCGGCACGACGTTGCGAACAGCGACGCGGTCTTGCCCTCGATCGCCGACGTGTAGTCCTCTTCGGACCGAGTGGGGTCGAAGAGGTGCTGGAGCTCGAGTACCTGGCCCCGACAGAGCTCCCCGATCGTGTCGGCGAGGAGGGCGGCGACGTCGGCACCGAGCGACGCGGCCAGCGACGAGGCACGAGCCAAGAGGAAGTCGCCCGACAGGATCGCGACGATGTTGCTCCACCGCGCGTTGACGCTCGGCACCCCGCGACGCGTCTCGGCCTCGTCGATCACATCGTCGTGGTGCAACGAGCCGAGATGGACGAGCTCGCACGCGGCGGCACCCGTCACCACATCGGCGTGGGCCGGAGCGTTGCCGCCCCGTGCCGCGTAGGCCGCGCAGAGGGTGAGCGTCGGGCGGATGCGCTTCCCACCGGCGGTGATGAGGTGCGCGCCGACCTCGGCCAGGAACCGGTCGTCGTGGCGCACGGACGCGAGGAGCTCGGCTTCGACTCGTTCCAGGTCGCCGACGAGCGGCGCGAGGCCCAGGGTCTCGGCCGATGTCATGCGTCCACGCTATGGCGCTTCGCCGCGCCACTCCAAGCCGGGCCGAGTGCTGCGATCCGACGCTGAGCGTGGTGAGGTTGCGTCATCGGGAAGAAACTCGCCACTCCCGGTGCTGAAGACGGAGATGGTCCTGTTCCTCGGCGGTTCGGCTGCCGATACACCTGCAACCGCCGGGAATCGCTGTGCCGAGAGGATTGTTGCACCGACCTTCTACACTCAAGGAGTCGATCCGAGACACCGTGGGGACACGATCCCCACGGCCTGACGAGCGACACCTCATCCGAGAGGGAGACACGTGTTCGAACGCTTCACCGACCGAGCCCGCCGAGTGGTGGTACTGGCGCAGGAAGAGGCGCGCCTGCTCAACCACAACTACATCGGTACCGAGCACATCCTGCTCGGGCTGATCCACGAGGGCGAGGGCGTCGCCGCGAAGGCGCTCGAGTCGTTGGGCATCTCCCTGGAAGCGGTGCGCGCCCAGGTCGAGGAGATCATCGGTCACGGCGGTCAGGCACCGTCCGGGCACATCCCGTTCACGCCGCGTGCGAAGAAGGTCCTCGAGCTGTCGTTGCGCGAGGCACTCCAGCTCGGGCACAACTACATCGGCACGGAGCACATCCTGCTCGGCCTCATCCGCGAGGGTGAAGGCGTCGCGGCCCAGGTGCTCGTGAAGCTCGGCGCCGACCTCTCCCGCGTGCGCCAGCAGGTCATCCAGCTCCTCTCCGGCTACGCCGGGGCCAAGGAGGGTGCGAGTGCGGGGAGCGGCCCGGGCAGCGAGTCCCAGCCGTCCGGCTCCCTGGTCCTCGACCAGTTCGGTCGCAACCTCACCCAGCTCGCGCGCGACAAGAAGCTCGACCCGGTCATCGGGCGCGAGAAGGAGATCGAGCGCGTCATGCAGGTGCTGTCGCGCCGCACGAAGAACAACCCCGTCCTCATCGGCGAGCCCGGCGTCGGGAAGACCGCGATCGTCGAAGGGCTGGCCTCCGACATCGTCACCGGCAACGTTCCCGAGACGCTCGACGGCAAGCAGCTCTACACGCTCGACCTCGGCGCACTCGTCGCCGGGTCCCGCTACCGCGGCGACTTCGAAGAGCGCCTGAAGAAGGTGCTGAAGGAGATCAAGACCCGCGGCGACATCATCCTGTTCATCGACGAGCTCCACACGCTCGTGGGTGCCGGGGCCGCAGAGGGCGCAATCGACGCCGCGAGCATCCTCAAGCCGATGCTCGCACGCGGTGAGCTCCAGACGATCGGTGCGACCACGCTCGACGAGTACCGCAAGCACCTCGAGAAGGACGCCGCGCTCGAGCGTCGGTTCCAGCCGATCAAGGTCGAAGAGCCGACCGTCCCCCACACGATCGAGATCCTCAAGGGCCTGCGCGACCGGTACGAGGCGCACCACCGCGTCACGATCACCGATCAAGCGCTCGTCGCGGCCGCGAACCTCGCCGACCGCTACATCTCCGACCGTCACCTGCCCGACAAGGCGATCGACCTGATCGACGAGGCAGGCGCGCGTCTGCGCATGCGACGCATGCAGGCCCCACCCGACTTTCGTGAGCTCGAGGACGAGATCGCGAAGGTGCGGAGCGAGAAGGAAGCCGCGATCGAGGGCCAGCAGTTCGAGCAGGCCGCGTCGTTGCGCGACCGCGAGAAGGAGCTGCTCGAGCAGCGCACCGCGAAGGAGAGCGACGCGCAGCGCGAAGGCGTCGACCTCTTCAACGAGGTCACCGAGGAGTCGATTGCCGAGGTCCTCGCACTCTGGACCGGCATCCCCGTCTACAAGCTCACCGAGGAGGAGACCGCCAAGCTCCTCCGCATGGAGGACGAGCTGCACAAGCGCATCATCGGCCAGGAGCCCGCGATCGTCGCGGTGTCCCAGGCGATCCGTCGCACCCGTGCCGGCCTCAAGGACCCGAAGCGGCCGTCGGGGTCGTTCATCTTCCTCGGACCGTCGGGGGTCGGGAAGACCGAGACCGCCAAGACGCTCGCGGAGTTCCTCTTCGGCGACGAGAACGCGCTCATCCAGCTCGACATGAGCGAGTACATGGAGAAGCACACGGTGTCGCGCCTCGTGGGTTCGCCCCCGGGCTACGTGGGCTACGACGAAGGCGGCCAGCTCACCGAGGCCGTGCGCCGTAAGCCTTTCTCGGTCGTGCTCTTCGACGAGATCGAGAAGGCCCATCCCGACGTCTTCAACACCCTCCTCCAGATCCTCGAGGACGGGCGGCTCACCGACGCCCAGGGACGCACGGTCGACTTCAAGAACACCGTGATCATCATGACGTCGAACCTGGGCACGGCCGACCTGCGCAAGGCGTCCATCGGCTTCGGCACGGCCGACGAGTCGGTCACGTACGAGAAGATGAAG
>JANOWV010000379.1:0-5615 GCA_031418075.1 Actinomycetes bacterium | reverse complement strand
GCGGAGATCTCGGCGCCGTCGGGCCCATACGTAGTCTCATTGGCGAAGTGCGTGACCTCGGTGCGGACACCGGCCCGTCGTGCGAGCGCCGTCAGCGGGTTCCCGTCGATGCCTTCGATCCATCCCGCACCGAGGTCGACTGGGTGTCCGATGCTCCGGTCGGTCCAGACCCGACCGCCGACCCGGTCGCGCGCCTCGAGCACCACGACGGAGTAGCCCCAAGCGGTGAGCCGTCGCGCCGCGGCGAGGCCGGCGACACCGGCGCCGATGACGACGATCGTGGCTCCGTCTTCGGCCTCGTCGTCGACCTCGCCGGCGACCCGCAGACCCGACTCGTAGGCGCCATGCACGGTGGCGGCACGGGCGGCCGACGTCGCCTCACCGGCGAAGAACACGCGGTCGTTCGCGGCATCGCCGAGCGGTTCGGCGAGTGTTCGACGGTCATCGTTGCTGCCCCCCACGCCGATGTACGAGTACGAGCCGTGTGTGAACGGGTCGCTCGCCCATCGCGTGAAGACGTAGGCCTCCGGGTCGGGGACGCCGCGTCTCGCCGGCAGCGCACGGGTGATCGGGGTTCGTTTCCACTGGTCGGTGGCGAGGCCCCCCGCGACCGCGAGCGATCCGCCGAGAAAGGCTCGGCGGCTCACTTCGGCGCGGTTCATGTGAGTGTCGCGGCGATGGCCAGGGCTCGACCGCGGAGCTCGACGACGGGAACCACTTCGTCGACGAGTCCGATGGCGTTCGCCTGCATGGCGTTGGTCGTCCCTTCTTGCAGCAGCATCGCGAGTGTGGCGTGACGACCGATGCGGCCGGGGAGCGACACCGTCCCGCCGGCACCGGGGACGAGGCCCAATGCCTGCTCGGGCAGCCCGAAGCGCGCGTCGTCGGCGGCGATCACCTGACCTGCGAACGCGGGAAGCTCGATTCCGGCGCCCAGGCACGATCCGTGCAGCGCCACGACGAGCCGATCAGCGATGGCGTCGACGGCGAGTGCCAGCGACCGGTCGAGCCGGATGAGATGGGCCTGCGCTGGATCCGGGAACGAACCGAACTCATCGAGGTCGCCTCCCGAGCAGAATGAGGGACCGTCAGCGCGCAGCACGACGGGCCGATCCGTGCGTGCCGCCTCGACGAGCGCACTGTGGAGCGCGTCGCGCATCCTGACGTCGAGTGCGTTATGGCGACCGGCCCGGACGAGCACGATCTCGCACACTTCCGGGTGGTGGTGGACGAGGACGCGCGGTGCTTCCGCGTCGGGAACCGATCTCGCCGGCCGCGCCGTTCGCCAGGCGCGGAACTCGGGTCCGGCCTGGAGCGTCGAGTACGTCGCGGACTCGGCGACCAGGCCGTCGAGGATGGGACGCGGGGCCGAGCGGAGCAGTAGCGCGCCGGCGACCGCGGCGAGCGGCGCGCGCTGGAAGGCGGCTGCGAGGGCATCGAACCCGTTGTTGTCGATGATGAGGTCGAACGCATCTGCGGATGCTCCCGGTGCGCCGACCGCAACTGTGACCGCGGCGACGCGTGCCAGTGCGTGTCGCGCGGACTCGCTGATCGGATCGGGCCACGAGCCTTCGATGCGGAGCAGTGTCGGTCCGTCGACGGTCTCGCGCAGCATCTCGTCGACGACGATCGGCTCGGCCCCGAGGAGCGCCGCGTCGAGTGTCGCGACGCCGGCGCCCATCACCGGCGAGACGTCAGTCCGACGAGGGCAGCGGCTTGGCCTGCGCGATCTCCATCGGCTCACCGTGGCACTCGAGTGCACCGTCGCCCGTCTTGGTGACGAGGACCGTCGCTTCGCACTCGGCGCACTGGTAGCGCTTGCCCAGCATGTTCGCCATCACGAGCCTTCCCGAGGTTGCATCACCTTGGTGCAGCAGGAGACGTCGCCGTCGGTGCCCTTCACGACGATGATCTCCGTCCCGCACTCCGAGCAGATGAGGCGTGAGCCCACGGCGACCGGCGACATGCGGGCAGACTAGCGAAATGACCAGCCTGTCCGGCCAACCCGCGGCGAATGCCGGATGGCCGGAAGTGCAAGACCTCCGCGTCGAGGTGCAGGGCCAGATCGCAGTCGTCACCCTCGACCGACCGGCCCAGAAGAACGCCTTCACGGGGGCGATGGGGGACTCGCTCGGGCGGGTCTACGCGCACTGCGACAAGGAGGACGACATCCGGGCCATCGTCGTCACGGGCGCCGGGGATGCGTTCTGCGCGGGCGCCGACCTCGGGGGCGCGGGCGAGACGTTCGCCGCGCCGGGCGAGGCAAGGGAGTTCACGGCGTCGCCGGTGCAGCCGACGGCGTGGCAGGTTCGCAAGCCGGTCATCGCGGCGCTGAACGGGCACGCCATCGGCATCGGGATGACGCTCGCGCTCCACTGTGACTTGCGGATCATGGCGACCGGAGCGAAGTACGGCATCGTGCAGGTGCGGCGGGGTGTCCTCCCGGACGCGCAGTCGCACTGGACCCTGCCGCGCGTCGCGGGTTTCGCACATGCGGCCGAGCTGCTCCTCACGGGGCGGCACTTCAGTGCCGAGGAGGCCGTAGCGATGGGGATCGCGTCCCGGGCATTGCCGGCCGACGAGGTGCTCCCAGCCGCGCTCGAGCTCGCCCGCGACATCGCCGAGAACACCGCACCCCTCTCGGTCGCGCTCTCGAAGCGGCTCCTGTGGAGTGACCCGCCGCTCTCGGCCGACGACGCCGAGCGGCTCGAGACCGAGTACCACCGCGTGGTGATGGGTCAGGCCGACGCGACCGAAGGGGTGATGGCCGACCTCGAGGGCCGCCCGCCGCAGTGGACGCTCAGTCCCACGGACGACTGGCCCGCCTGACCGCTCCAACGCCGGGGTTCTCGGCACGCTGGTTGTTGCTCACCAACAGTGAACGTGCCGAGAAGCCCACGACATCGGGCGTCGAGTTCGATCAGGCGTCGAGGTGCAGGACCCGGCGCGCGTTGCCATGGAGGAACGGGTCCCACACGTGGTCGCGCAGGGGGACGCGTGCGAGCTGGTCGAAGGTCGTCTCGTAGGAGAGGCCCATCGGGAAGTAGCCGGCGAACAGGACCTTGTCGACGCCGCGGGTGTTGGCGAACTCGATGATCTCCGAGGGGTAGTACCTCGGCGCGAACGCACTCGTCGAGTAGTGCAGCCCGGGCCATTTCAACATCAGCTTCACGGCGAGATCGGCCCACGGCTCGGCGCCGTGACGCATCACGACGACCAGGTCGGGGAACTCGTAGCAGACGACGTCGAGTGTCTCGACGCGCTGGGGTGCGAACGGCACGCGCGGTCCGGGGATGCCGACAGTGAGGAAGATCGGGATGTCGAGCTCCACGCACGTCGTGTACAGGGGGAACCAACCCGCTTCGTCGTACGCCCGCTGCGGGAACGTGCCCGCCGAGAAGCCGGTTGCCGCGACGACGCCCCACTCTTCGACGGCGCGTCTGAGTGCCGCGACGCCACTGGTGCCGGCGCACGGGTCGACGTCGAACGAGCCGAGGATCCGGTCCGGATGCGCTCGCAACGCGGCGATCGCGGGCTCGTTGCCGGCTGAGATCGGGACCAGCGCGCGTTCGACCCCGTACCGATCCATCTCGGCGAGCACGGCACCGACCGGGTCGTCGGCGAAGCGCGCGTCGGGCAGGTTCTTGAACATGTACGACGCGGGGTGGGCGAAGCCTTCCAGCGACTCCCGGTCCTTGAGGAGCGGTCGGAGGTCGTCCTTCCAGGACTCGTCGCCGGGCGCGGGAGGGAGACCGACCATCGTGTCGACGATCCGCCCCGCGGCGCGCTCGAGGGTCATCGGGTGTTCCGCTACCAGGTCGCCGCGGGTGCGGGCCCAGGGCTCTCCAGCCCGAGCATGTGCGAGCACGCGGGTGACGGCGTTGTTGTCGGCCATGTCGGTGTCAGTGGGCAGGATCTCGAACTCGGTGAGCAACGCGCCCAGACGCATCATGACGACCGCGAAGCGCAGGCCGCCGAAGACCTCGTAGAACTCGAGATCGTGCGCGGCACGGCCACTCGTCTCCTCGTAGCGGGCGACGACCTCCTCCCGCGTGGGGAAACCTTCCATCCGCGGTGCCGGCATGCCCTCGTGGAAGTGCCGGTCGACGAACAGCCACCACCCCAGGTCCATCATCGGGTCGGCGAGCGTCACCATCTCCCAGTCGAGGACGGCCGCGACGCGGTAGTCGTCGTCGAAGAGCTGGTTGTTGATCCGGGCGTCTCCCCAGCAGAGTGCGATCTCGGGGTCCTCGGACGGGGCGTGCTCGCGGACCCAGTCGAGCGTGGCCTGGGCGACACGCGGTGCCGGTCGGCTCGGGTCCGCCCACGCGAAGGACGCCTCGTAGTAGCGGAGCTGCTGCTCGAAGCCGAGCGACCCGTACTGCGGCTTGTCGAGGAAGTCGAAGCCGAGGCCGCGCCAGTCGACGGCGTGCACGGCGCACATGGCGTCGACGCCGTTCTCGACGAGCGCCTTGCGCTGGGTCGGGTTGGACTCCTCGAGGAGCCAACCGCCCATCGTGTAGGGCGGAGTGTCGGTGGGTGCACGTCCGGCGACGGCGTCCATCACGAAGAACGGCGCACCGAGGTGCGATGCGTCCTCCTCGAACCACCGCATGGGGGGGACGGGCACGTCGGTGCGCTCGCCGAGGGCGCGCAACACGCGGAACTGCGACTCGAAGTCGGCCTCCATGAAGACACAGTGCTGGGTGGGCTTCACCCGCAGGACCAGCGGCTCGGTCACGCGGGCGCCGCCGTTCGATGCGTACGACGCGTCGAAGAGCAGCGTCTCGTTGGAGAACCCCGTGAACGACGGTCCGCTGATCGGGCCGACTTCGACGTCGCGCGCGTCAGGGATCTGGCTCTCGAGCCACGCGGCGATGACGGGTCGCGTGGCTTCGAGGTCGCGTTGCTCGGGGATGGGCATGGTTGGCTCCTGCTGGTCAGACGACGATGTCGGTGGCGACGAGCTCGCGTGTCTCATCGTTGGAGAAACCCCATCGGCCGAGGACGCCGATGGGGTCCTCGCCGGGGTGCTGGGGCGCGGTCGGCGGGGTAGCCGGCGTCCCGGAGAAGCGCGGTGCAGGCGCGGGTTGGGGTACGCCCGCGAGCTCGAGGAACGTCGCCCGGGCCACGTTGTGGGGATGGGCGAGCGCCTCGATCGGCGACAGCGCCGGTGCGACGCAGGCATCGCGGTCGGCGAACGTCGCTTCCCATTCGTCGCGGGTGCGACCGGAGATCACCTCGGCGAAGCGGGTGCGCAGGGTGGGCCAACCGTCGCGGTCGTGCTGGTCGGGGAGGTCCGCGTCTGCGAGCCCCAACCCGTCGAGGAGCTCGGCGTAGAACTGGGGCTCGATCGCGCCGATCGCGAGCCAGCCGCCATCGGACGTCTCGTACGAGTCGTACCAGGGTGCACCCGAGTCGAGCATGTTCGTGCCGCGTGGACCCCAGAACCCCGTGGCACGCGCGGCATAGAACGGTGTGAGCATCAGCGCCGCGCCGTCGACCATCGCCGCATCGACGACCTGCCCGACGCCTGTCCGCTCGCGGGCGGGCAGCGCCGCGACGATGCCGTACGCGAGCAGCATCCCGCCGCCGGCGAAGTCGGCGAGCACGTT
>JANOWV010000378.1:0-1511 GCA_031418075.1 Actinomycetes bacterium | reverse complement strand
TACTCATGCACCGAGGCGGGCATCGGCCTGGGCACCGGGTTCGACGATCCCCACGAGGATGCAGTGGTCAGCGTCGGACGCCCCCACGCGGCGGTCGAGCTCGCGGTGCTCGATGACGACGATCGCCCAGTCGCAACCGGTGAGGTCGGCGCGGTATGCCTCCGCTCCCCTGCCGTCATGACCGGCTACTGGCGTGACCCGGAGACCACCCGCGCCGCCTTCACGGCCGACGGTCACGTGCGGACGGGCGACCTCGGCTGGGTCGACCACGAAGGACGACTGCGGCTCGTGGGGCGCACCAAGGAGATGTACGTCCGGGGTGGTTACAACGTGTACCCGGTCGAGGTCGAGGCGGTGCTCTCGACCCACCCCGAGGTCGCGCACGTCGCGGTGGTCCCAGGCGTCGACGCGGTGATGGGCGAGGTAGGCGTGGCGTTCGTCGTGCCGCGGGAGCCGGGCGCCGCACCCACCGTCGACGCGCTGCGGGAGTTCGGTCGGGAGCAGCTCGCCGGCTACAAGCTCCCCGAGCACGTCCGGGTCGTCGACGCCCTCCCGCTCACCGCCGGCGAGAAGGTCGATCGCCGTGCCCTGCGCGCGCTCCTCGACGCTTCGCCTCCTGCCCCTCGACGCTGACGTTCGCAAGGCCGAGTATCCCCATCAAGCCCAGCACCCTCGTCCACTAGGTTGCCCGGCCATGGAGCTGGAATTCACCGCTGATCAGGACGACCTGCGCGAGGGCGTCCGGGCGATGCTGGCCCGGGAGTGCCCACCCAGCCTCGTGCGAGCGATCGTGGAGGCCAGCTTCGAAGACTTCTAATCCACTTCGGACGCCGATACCGACGCCGGCACCGAAGCCGGCACCTACACCCGGGCGTCCACCACCCACCTCTGGGGGCAGATGGTCGAGCTCGGTTGGCCTGCGCTCACCGTGCCCGAGGCGCAGGACGGGCTCGGGCTCGGCGCCGTCGAGCTGTCGGTCGTCCTCGAGGAGCTGGGGCGCGTCCTCGCCCCCGGCCCCTTCGTCCCGACGACCACGCAGCTCGTCCCGGCGATCCTCGAAGTCGGCACGACAGCACAGCACGACCGGTTCCTCACCGCCGTCGCTGCCGGCACGTGCACGGGTGCCCTGGCCGTCTCCGAGACCGGTACCGGCCTCGACCCGGCTTCGGTGCGAACCACGGCAGCGCTGGCCGACGATGGGACCTGGGTCCTGACGGGCGCCAAGACCGCGGTCCTCGGAGCCACGGAGGTCGACGAGATCGTCGTGGTCGCCCGGACATCCGACACCACCGGCGACGACGGCGTCGCCGCCTTCGTCGTCCCCACGTCGTTGCTCGTCGTCGAGCCGATCAAGGCATTCGACCCCACTCGTGGCCTGGCCTCCCTGCACCTCGACGCGGTGGCCGTGTCGGCCGATCGGCTCCTCGGCATCCCGGGGCCGGCGACCGTCGCCGCGCTCCGGCGGGCCATCGATGTCGCCGTGATGGGGCTCGCGCTCGAAGCCGTCGGTA
>JANOWV010000377.1:0-4456 GCA_031418075.1 Actinomycetes bacterium | reverse complement strand
GCTCGTGAAATCCGACGGCTCCACCACCTACCTCCTCGGCGACCTCGCCTACCACGAGGACAAGTTCTCTCGCGGTTGGGACCATCTCATCGACATCTGGGGGGCGGATCACCATGGCCAGGTGAAGAGCGTGCAAGCGGGGCTGCGCGCGCTGGGGCATCCCGACGGGGAACCGGAGGTGATCCTCGGCCAGCTCGTCAAGCTCGTGCGGGGTGGGGAGGTCGTGCGGGCATCGAAGCGCACCGGCGACATCGTCACCCTCGCCGACATCCTCGACGAGGTCGATCCCGACGTCTGCCGACTCACGTACCTCCTCCAGGGCGTCGACACGGCACTCACGTTCGACCTCGACGTGGTGACCGCCCAGTCGATGGACAACCCCGTGTACTACGTGCAGTACGCACATGCCCGGATTGCCTCGATCGGGCGTAAGGCAGCGGGCGTGTCGGTCGCGCGTCTGTCGCTGTTGGAGACGAACCTCGGTGTGCTCACCCACGATCGCGAGCTCGAGCTGCTGCGGGCGCTGGCTGCGTTCCCCGACGTGGTCGCCGAGGCTGCCGATCTGCGGGCGCCGCACCGGATCACGACGTGGGTCCGCGACTTCGCGTCGTCGTTCCATGGCTTCTACCGGGATTGCCGGGTGATCTCCGACGACCGGGCCACCACGCAGGCCCGGCTCTGGCTCGCCGACGCGTGTCGGGTTGGGCTCAAGAACGCGCTCGACCTGCTTGGCGTGCACGCACCGGACGAGATGCGCCGAAGTGACGAGGACGCTGAGGACGATGCGGAAGACGGTGCCCGATGACGTCGACTGCTCCCATCGACGCGACGCTCATCCCGCCGGGGCTTCGCAACCTGGATCTCGAGGCCATCGCCACCGAGTTCGGCACGCCCGTGTTCGTCTACGACGAGGACGATCTCCGGCGCCGATGTCGCGAGTACGTCAGTGCGTTCGGCACCGACTCCGTCGCGTACGCGGGCAAGGCGTTCCTCTGCACGGCGATGGCGCGTCTCGTCGCCGAGGAGGGACTGCACCTCGACTGTGCGACCGGGGGCGAGCTGTACGCCGCACTCGGTGCGGGGGTTCCACCGGAGCGAATCGTGCTCCACGGCAACAACAAGTCCGATGCCGAGATCGCGCAAGCGCTCGACGCCGGCGTGGGGCGCATCGTGGTCGACTCCTTCGACGAGATCGATCGCCTCGAGCGCCTCGCGACTCGGGCTGTGAGCGTCCTCGTGCGGGTGACGCCCGGCGTCGAGGCACACACGCACGAGTACATCGAGACGGGGACGGAGGCGTCGAAGTTCGGGTTCACGTTGACCGACGGCGTCGCGCTCCGTGCGGTGGGTCGGATCGTCGCGGCGGAGCACCTCCTCTTCTCCGGCCTGCACTTCCACATCGGCTCCCAGATCTACCGGCTCGACGCGTTTGCCCGGGCCATCGAGCGGATCGCGACGCTCGCGGCGGCTGCGCACGCGGACCTCGGAGTCTCGGTCGATGAGCTGAACGTGGGCGGTGGGCTGGGTGCGCGCTACCTGCCCGAGGATCCCGAGCTGGTGGTGGCCGACCATGCCGCGGCGCTTCGGCGCGCGACGAAGGACTGCTGGGACCAGGTCGGTCTTTCCGATGCACCCCGGGTGATGGTCGAGCCCGGCCGCTCGATCGCCGCGCCCGCCGCGCTGACGCTCTTTCGCGTCGGCACGGTCAAGCAGATCCCGGGGATCGGCACCTACGTCGCGGTCGACGGCGGGATGAGCGACAACCCCCGCCCCGTGCTCTACGGCGCGGGCTACGAGACCTACCTCCCGGCGCGCGTCGCCGCGGAGCGCCCGCTCGCCTGCTCGATCGTGGGCAAGCACTGCGAGCAGGGCGACATCGTGGTGGCCGACGCCCGTCTGCCCGAGGGTCTCGCGGTCGGAGACCTGCTTGCCATGCCGGCGACCGGTGCCTACGGGTACTCGATGGCGTCCAACTACAACAAGGTTCCGCGTCCCGCCGTGGTCTTCGTACGAGACGGCGTGGCCCGGGTTGTCGTGCGTCGGGAGACGTTCGATGATCTCGTCCGACTCGACGTCGAGTAGGCCAGACTGGTGCCCGTGAAAGCCCCCGATCGTCCTGGTGATCGCGTCGGTCCCGTCCGCCTGGGGCTCCTGGGCTGCGGCAACGTCGGCGCCGCGCTCGTGGATCTCGTCGCGGAGCACGCGGATCTGTTGTCGGCCCGCGCCGGCGTCGACATCGAAGTCGCGCGTGTTGCCGTGCGCGACCTGGCCAAGGCTCGGGACGTCAAGCTCGCGTCCGACCGGTTCACCGACGACGCCGACGCCGTCGTCGCGGACCCCGCCGTGGACCTCGTCGTCGAGGTGATCGGGGGGATCGACCCGGCCCGCGCGCTCATCACCAAGGCGCTGCGGTCGGGCAAGCCGGTGGTGACGGGGAACAAGGAGCTGATCGCCCGCCACGGGCCCGAGCTGTTCGCGGTGGCAGCAGATGCTGGGGTCGACCTGCTCTTCGAAGCGAGCGTCGCCGGCGGCATCCCCATCATGCGGCCGCTGCGGGAATCCCTCGCCGGTGACCGCATCCGCCGGGTGCTCGGCATCGTGAATGGCACCACGAACTACATCCTCAGCCGCATGACCGAGGAGGGTTCGTCGTTCGCCGACGCGCTCGCCGAGGCGCAGCGACTTGGCTACGCGGAAGCCGATCCCACCGCCGACGTCGAGGGTCACGATGCTGCGGCGAAGGCCGCCATCATCGCGTCGATCGCGTTCGGGGCGATCGTCGGCCCCGACGACGTGTATTGCGAAGGCATCACCGATGTGAGCGCCGACGACATCGAGTCGGCGAAGACACTCGGGTACGTCGTGAAGCTCCTGGCCGTCGCCGAGGAGCTCGAGGGCTCGATCGCGGTACGGGTCCATCCGGCGATGGTGCCGCTGCAGCACCCACTCGCTTCTGTCCGCGACGCGTTCAACGCGGTGTTCATCGAAGCCGACGCCGTTGGTGAGCTCATGTTCTACGGCCGGGGTGCCGGCGGAGGGCCCACGGCGTCGGCGGTGCTCGGCGACGTGGTCGACGCGGTGCGCAACCTCGTCTCCGGCGCCAGGGGCGCCACCGTGGGTGGCCTCGTGGCCCGCCCGATCCGCCCGGTCGACGACACCGAGTCGCCCTTCTATGTGCTGATGGAGGCGGCGGACCGGCCGGGTGTCCTCGCCGCGATCGCCGGTGCCTTCGGCGACCATGCGGTGTCGATCAAGTCGATGGAGCAGCGCGGGATCGGCGACGAAGCGCGATTGATCTTCATCACGCACCGGGCTCGGGAGGCCGATCTGCGCGCCACGCTCGACGCGGTGCGGGGGGTCGAACACGTACACCGGGTCGGCTCGGTACTGCGGGTGGTCGGGGAGGACGATTGAGCTCTGCACCCAAACCGGCAGCCGAACCGGCATCGGGGCCCTGGCCCGGCCTCATCGAGGCGTACCGGGCGCACCTGCCCGTGACCGACGCGACGCCGGTCATCACGCTGCTCGAGGGCAACACCCCGTTGCTCGATGCACCGCGGATCGCGGCGCGTGCCGGCGTCGCGCGGGTGCTGCTCAAGGTCGAGGGCGCCAACCCGACCGGGTCGTTCAAAGATCGCGGCATGACCGTGGCGGTCTCCAAGGCCGTGGAGTCCGGGGCCAAGGCGGTGATCTGCGCGTCGACGGGCAACACCTCCGCGTCGGCCGCGGCCTATGCCGCGCGCGCGGGAATCCTCTGCGCGGTCGTGCTACCTGCGGGCCAGATCGCGCTGGGCAAGCTGGCGCAGGCACTGATCCACGGCGCGCGCGTCGTCCCGATCCCGGCGACCTTCGACGCCGCGCTGGAGATCGTGCGGGAGCTCGGGGAGCGTTCCGGCATCGAGGTCGTCAACTCCGTCAACCCGGCCCGGATCGAGGGACAGAAGACGGCCGCGTTCGAGATCGTCGACGCGCTCGGCGATGCGCCGACCGTGCACTGCATCCCGGTGGGAAACGCGGGGAACATCACTGCGTACTGGAAGGGCTATCGCGAGTATGCAGACGCCGGTCGAGCGAGCCGCACGCCGCGCATGCTGGGGTGGCAGGCATCGGGGGCGGCACCCATCGTGCGAGGTGAGCCGGTGCTCCATCCCGAGACGATCGCGACCGCGATCCAGATCGGCAATCCCGCATCGTGGGCGCAAGCGGTGGCGGCTCGCGACGAGTCCGGCGGGCACATCGGTGAGGTGAGCGACACCGAGATCCTCGACGCCTACCGGCTGGTCGCCGCCGTCGAGGGTGTGTTCGTGGAGCCCGCGTCAGCGGCTTCGGTCGCCGGGTTGCTCCGCGCGTCCGACGAGGGGTTCGTCGGTGCCGACGACATCGTCGTGTGCACCGTCACCGGCCACGGCCTCAAGGATCCCGAGCGTGCCATCGAACAGGTCGAGCTCGCCGAGCC
>JANOWV010000376.1:0-1531 GCA_031418075.1 Actinomycetes bacterium | reverse complement strand
GCGAGCAGCAGATGCTCGCCCTGGCGCGGGCGCTCGCAGGTGCGCCCAAGCTCATCCTCATCGATGAGCTGAGCCTGGGCCTCGCGCCGATCATCGTGGAGAAGCTCCTCCCACTGATCCGAACGATCGCCCACGAGACCGGTGCCGGCGTGTTGCTCGTGGAGCAGCACGTGCACCTCGCGCTGGAGGTGTCAGACCGCGCGTACGTGCTCGTGCACGGCGAGGTCGGCATCGAGGCCAGCTCGGCCGACCTCGTCGGCCGCCGTGACCTGCTCGAGGTGAGCTACCTCGGCGAGACCGCGCTCTGACCAACGGGAGGAACCATGGCCGACACCGAACACGCCTTCGAGGATCTCCGCGAGTATCGACTCGATCCGGCCGACGAAGAGGCCCTGCTGCAGGCTCAGACCGAGTGCACGTTCATCTGGGCGAACAAGGAAGGGTGGCCCGTTGGCGTGATCATGGCGTACCTGTGGCGCGACGGCGCCTTCTGGCTGACGGCCGCGTCCGGGCGCGCGCGCGTCAAGGCGGTGCGCCGCGATTCGCGCGTCTCGATCTGCGTGTCGTCGATGGGCACTTCCCAGGGCGGACAGCGCACCGTCACGTACAAGGGCGTGTGCACCGTGCTCGACGACGCCGAGACCAAGACATGGTTCTACCCCGCGCTCGCCGGCGCACTCATCCCTGGCGACGAGCGGTTCCAGCAGGGCTTCGCCCGCTTCCTGGACTCGCCGGACCGCATCATCCTGAAGGTCGAGCCCAGCCAACGGATCGACCACGACGGGGTGAAGATGCTCAAGGCCACCCTCGCCTGGATGGCTGAAGAAGAAGCGTCGGCGGCCGAATGATCCACATGCACACTGCGACCGTCGAACGCGGAGGACCTGCGTCGGGGGGCTGATGCTCGCCGACATCTGGGAAGGCGTCGCCGACGCCATCCCCGACAAGGTCGCGCTCGTGCACGGAGGCCGCGAAGTCCTCTGGCGCGACTACGAGGAACGGGCCGCGCGTCTGGCGAGTGCCTTCGGCGCGGCCGGGCTCGGACCCGACTCCAAGGTAGGGCTGTTCCTCTACAACTCCCCCGAGTACGCCGAGGCCCACTTCGCCGGTTTCAAGATGCGCGCGGTCCCCGTCAACGTCAACTACCGCTACCTCGACGACGAGCTCGCGTACCTCCTCGAGAACGCCGACTGCGAGGCGCTCGTGTACCACACGAGTCTCGGTGAACGGGTCGACCGCGTGCGGGCGAAGCTGCCCCGCCTCCGGCTGCTCCTCGAGGTCGACGACGGAGGTACGCACCGGGTCGACGGTGCGGTCCCCTACGAGGACGCCATCGCGACCCACGAGCCCGCGCCGCGCATCACCCGCGATCCCGATGACCGCTACATGGTGTACACGGGCGGCACGACTGGCATGCCCAAGGGCGTGATGTACGCGATGGGCGCCTTCAGCGAGGCATTCGCCGGGTTCGCGTCGACACCACTCGGACGGGAGCCGTTCAAGTCGGTCGACGAGATCGTCGCGCTCGTAC
>JANOWV010000375.1:0-3585 GCA_031418075.1 Actinomycetes bacterium | reverse complement strand
CCCCCTTCGAGGTGCCCTCGCAACCCGTCGAGCAGCTCGGCTGCACCGAAGTAATTGATGCGGGCGACCATCTCGGGTGGCGCTGCAGTGCTGCCGCCGATGCCCGCCGCAACGACGAGGCCATCGAGCGTCCCGCTGCTCTGCTCGACGATGCCCGCGCACGCCGCGACGCGCCCTTCGGGAGTCGAGAGATCGGCAATCACCTCGGCGTCGCGGATGTCGACCCCGATCACGTCGTGGCCCTCGGCTTCGATGCGCCGACGGATCGCGCCGCCGATCCCGCCGGCCGATCCGGTGACCGCCACACCGCCCATGACCAGGTTGTCCTCTCGGCCGACACGATCGCCCAGGGACGGGCGCTCGGCGGCGACGCTAGCCTGACGGCGCGTTCGCGGCCGCTGTACACCCCGTCCCGCCGGCGTCCCACCTCACGACAGGAGACCCGCGTGTTGGACCTGATCATCCGAGGAGCCGATCTCGTCGACGGAACCGGCACTCCCCGTCGACGGGCCGACATCGGGGTCCGCGACGGTCGTGTCGTAGCAATCGGCGAGATCACCGAGGACGCAACCCGCGTGATCGACGCCGAGGGTCAGATCGTCGCCCCAGGCTTCATCGACATCCACACCCACTACGACGCCCAGGTGCTGTGGGACCCGGCGGTCACCCCGTCACCGTTCCACGGCGTGACCACGATCGTCGGCGGCAACTGCGGCTTCACGATCGCGCCCGTCGAGCCCAGCGAGACCGAGTACCTCACCCGGATGCTCTCGCGGGTCGAGGGGATGCCCCTCGAGTCGCTCATCGCGGGCGTCGACTACGGGTGGCGCACGTTCGGCGAGTACCTCGACCGCCTCGACGGCACGCTCGCGGTGAATGCCGGCTTCCTCGTCGGGCACTCTGCCATCCGGCGGGTCGTCATGGGCGACGACGCGGTCGGCAACGCGGCCACCCCAGAACAGATCGCCGAGATGGGTCGAATCCTCGCCGAGTCGTTGGCCGCAGGTGGGCTCGGGTTCTCGTCGTCGCAAGCCAAGACCCACAACGACGGCGACGGCGAGCCGGTGCCGTCCCGCTCCGCCGCCCCCGACGAGCTGATCGCGCTCTGCAAGGTCGCGGGCGAGCACGAGGGGACCACGCTCGAGTTCATCCCCACCGTGGGCGAGTTCGAGCAAGAGCATCTCGAGCTCATGGCCGACATGTCACGGGCCGCCGACCGACCGCTGAACTGGAATGTGCTCGTCCCGACCGCGGCGCGTGCGGCCGACATCTGGCGACGCCTCGAAGCGGGCGACTTCGCTTCGCAGCGCGGCGGCAAGGTGCTCGCGCTCACCGTCCCCGATGTCATGCGCACCCACCTCACGTTCAAGGCCGGGTTCGTCCTCGATGCGCTGCCCGGCTGGCGCAAGCCGATGGCACTCCCCGTCCCCGAGAAGATCGCGTACCTCGCCGACCCGCAGCTGCGAGCGGAGCTCGCCGAGAACGCGCAGTCGCCTGAGGCCGGACTTCTCCGAGGGATCGCCCGATGGGAGCTCATGACCATCGTCGAGACGTTCTCCGACGAGAATGCCGCGCTCGCCGGGCGCACCATCGGCGAGATCGCCAAGGAGCGCGAACAGGAGCCGTTCGACGCCCTGTGCGACATCGTGATCCTCGACGAGCTGCGCACGATCCTGATGCCTCCCCTGGCCGGCGACGACCAGGAGAGCTGGGAGCTGCGACGCGATGTGTGGCGTGACCCCCGCGCCGTGGTCGGCGCTTCGGACGCGGGCGCCCATCTCGACATGCTCTCCACGTTCAGCTTCTCGACCGCGATGCTGCGCTCGTGTCGCGACCGCGACCTCATGTCGCTCGAAGAGGCGGTGAGCCTGATCACCGATCGCCAGGCGCGGCTCTACGGCTTGCGCGAGCGAGGCCGCATCGAGGAGGGCTGGCACGCGGACCTTGTCATCTTCGACGAGGCCACGATCGCGCCCGGCCCGGTCACCTGGCGCAACGACCTCCCCGCCGGCGCCGGACGCCTCTACGGCGAAGCGATCGGGATCTCGTCGGTGATCGTGAATGGCGTCGAGATCGTCCACGACAACGTGCTCACCGGAGCACGTTCGGGGACGTTGCTGCGCAGCGGCCGCGACACCGAGACCGTCACTGCCGCCGCGGGCTGACCACTCAGCCCGCAACGACCAGTCGGTAGCCCTCGTCCAGCTCGTCCAGGTCGAGCAGGTGCCCGAATCGCTGGTGCCACGCGCCCGATTCCAGATCCTCTCGGAGGTGTTGCACGGCCGAGTCGACGATCGCCGGTGCGATCAGCGAGAACGTCGAGATCGAGGCGCGCACCTCCGGGTCGAGGTACGCCTCCGGTCGTCGCCAGTAGGCACCGAAGAACCCATCGGTGCAGTCGTGCGGGACCGGGACGGGGACGATCCGTGCTCCTCCGAGGCCGGCGACGATCTGTGCGACGGTCGGAGCCCGGGCGTCGAGTTCGATCGACTCGGGGAGGTACTCGCGCGCGAACCACAGCGATCCCTGGAGCGCAAGGTCGAAGGTGAGGACGACCTGACGCGTCGAGACCCGCCGGAGCTCGGAGAGACCTCGCTCGACATCCCCCCAGTGGTGCACCGTGAGCACCCCCATCGCGACGTCGAACGTTCGGTCGGGGAACGGGAGGTGCTCCGCGACGCCCTGCACTGCCGGCGCCGATCCTCCTCCCCGTTGGGCGAGCATCGTCGAAGACGGCTCCACCGCGATGACCGAGCGGTCCGGGGGCTCGTACGACCCCGTACCGGCCCCGACGTTCACGACCGTGCGGGCGGCCCCGAGCGCTTCGTGGATCCCGGCCGCGATGCGGGGGTCGGGACGTCGGTGCCGGGCGTAGCCGACACCGATCCGGTCGTAGGCGGGGCTCGCGTTCAGGTCGACTCAGGAGCCATGCTCGGGAGGCCGAGCTTGCGGTGGTCCCAGCTCACGTACTTGTCGACGTTGATCTTCACGACGACGCGCTTGTTGATCATCGCCTCGACCCCGGCGCGCATGTCCTCGGTGTAGGTCATCTTCGTCGTGCGCTCGAACACACTGATGCCCAGCTCGAAGATCCGTTCAGGGTCCTCGACGATCTCCGCGGTCCCCACCATCTCGACGCCGACGAGCTGGTCGTAGGAGTCGCCCTCCTCGACGAGACACGTGATCCGGTCGTCGCGGCGCAGGTTCTGGACCTTCTGGCTCTTGGCCTTGGTCTCCAGCGCGCAGCACCCATCGAGGAATCCGTACCACATGGCCACGAGGTGGATGGTTCCGTCGTGGTTGAAGGTGGCGCAGTTCATCGTGTGCCAACCGGCGAGGAACTCGTCGATCTCCTCCTGGGTCATCTTGATGAGGTCGCGCTGCTTCACGCCTTTGCCGAACGGCGTGCTCATGTCTGTCATGCGCTCAATTCTCCTGTTGTTGGTCGCCAGGCCGCATCAGGCCGTGACGCCCATGTCGATCGGGACGATGGTGCCGGTGATGTAGCTCGCCTCATCGGAGGCGAGGTACGCGATGAGCGAAGCCACCATGTCGGGCGTGCCCATCTCCCCCATCGGGGGCATC
>JANOWV010000374.1:0-11842 GCA_031418075.1 Actinomycetes bacterium | reverse complement strand
GTCGAGTGTACGACGAGGCCCGCGTACGGGTCGGTCGCTGACGGGACCGGAAAGGCCCGCAGGTAGGATCGGTGTTCGCCGGGCGAGTGGCGGAATTGGCAGACGCGCAGGCTTCAGGTGCCTGTGTCCGAAAGGATGTGGGGGTTCAAGTCCCCCCTCGCCCACACGAGTGCGGTCTCAGCTCCCGGCCGTCGGTTCTGTCGCGGCACGGTCGAGGTCGAGGGACAGCGAGTTGATGCAGTAGCGCTGCCCAGCCGGTCCGGGGCCATCGTCGAAGACGTGGCCCAGGTGGCCGCCGCAACGCCGGCAGACGACCTCGGTCCGCAGCATGCCGTGCGACATGTCTCGCTTCACCTCGACCGCGTCGGCGATCGCGGGCTCAGTGAAGCTGGGCCAACCGGTCCCCGAGTCGAACTTGGTCGACGCGTCGAAGAGCTCGGCCCCGCATCCCGCACAGCGGTACATGCCGTCGTCGTGACAGTCCCAGTACTCGCCGGCGAACGCCGGCTCGGTGCCCGCCTTGCGCAACACCTGGAACTGCTCCGGCGAGAGCTCGGCCTTCCACTCCTCGTCGGACTTGGTCACTTCTGTCTCGGTCTTCTTTCCCATCTTCATGTCCCTTCGTGCGCGCGCACCCGGTTGCGTTACAGCGGCTTGTGGACCCACACCTCGACCTCGAACGACGCGCCCATCGGGAGCCACGCCACGCCGACGGTGCTCCGAGCCGGTCGATGTTCGCCGAGGACATCGGCGTACACCGCGTTCACGTCGGCCATCGATTGCGGGCTCTCCGTCGCGACGAAGAGCGTGACCTTCGCGACTTCGGCCCAGGTGGCGCCGCAATCGCCGAGGATGGCGGTGACGTTGTCGAGCGCCTGCCGCGCCTGTGCCTCGACCCCGCCGTCCACGATGGTGGCGGTGGCCGGGTCGACGCCGACCTGGCCGGAACAGACGATCCAGTCTCCGGCGCGGATCGCCGTCGAGTACGGGCCGGCGGCAAACGGCCGGCTCGGGGTGGGGATCGGTTCGACGGTCATGGTGGCGCTCCTGGGTGCTCGGACGCGACGCATCAACGGGGGGTGACGGCGGTGACGGAGGGATCGTGCCAGCCGTCGGGGTCGCCGATGAGGGCTTCGGCCTCGTCCGGGCCCCAGGTGCGGGGCTGGTAGGGGAGCACGGGTGCATGGTCGGTGAGGACCCGGTCGACGACGCGCCAGGCCTCCTCGACCCCGTCCTCGCGCGCGAACAAGAGGTTCTCGCCCTCCATCGCGTCGCCGAGCAGGCGCTCGTAGGGGGTCATCAGGTCATCGTCGTCCTCGCAGAGGAACAGCTCCACGGTCTCGCCGACGAAACCGTCGCCGGGCTGCTTGGCTCGTGCACCGATCGCGATCTGCATCTCGGGGTTGAGACGGAACCGGACGTAGTTGGTGTCGCGGGGGAGATCCTCGTAGTCGCCGAAGACGCGCTGCGGTGGACGGTGCAGCTCGACGCGCACCTCGGTGCAGGTGTTCGGAAGGTTCTTGCCCGCGCGCACGTAGAAGGGGACGTCGGCCCAGCGCCACGAGTCGATGTGCAGACGCACCGCGGCGTACGTCTCGACGTCGGAGTCGGAAGCGACGCCCTCCTCGTCTCGGTACCCGTCGAACTGACCGCGCACGATGTCACGGGGTTCGAGTGTGCGCATCGCGCTGAAGACCTTCTCTTTCGCGCTCCGGAGCTCCTCGCCACCCGGACCGGTCGGCGGCTCCATCGCCAGGAGCGCGACCGTCTGCATGAGATGGTTCTGGACGACGTCGCGCAGCGCGCCCACCTCGTCGTAGAACTTTCCGCGGCCCTCGATGCCGAAGTTCTCGGCCATCGTGATCTGCACCTGGCGGACGATGTTGCGGTTCCAGATCGGCTCGAGGAACGAGTTCGCGAAGCGGAAGTAGAGGATGTTCTGGATCGCTTCCTTGCCGAGGTAGTGGTCGATCCGGAAGATGTCCCGTTCTCGGAACACCGAGTGAAGGACCTCGTTCAGCTCGCGTGCAGAGGCGAGGTCGCGACCGAACGGCTTCTCGATGATGACCCGTGCGTCCTTGGCGCAGCCCGCCGAACCGAGGTGCTCGACGACCACGGAGAACAGGCTCGGGGGGATCGCGAGGTAGTGGGCTGGCCGTTGCGCGTCGCCGATCGCCTTGCCGAGGGTGGCAAACGTCTCGGCGTCGTTGTAGTCACCGGCGACGTACGACAACGACTCCGCGACGTGGGCGAACGCGTCCTCGTCGTCGACCCCACCACCGAACTGTTCGATCCCGTCGCGCGCTCGCTTGATCAGATCGTCGAGGGTCCAGTCGGATGAGGCGACACCGATCACGGGGACCTGCAGATCGCCACGCTTGGCCATCTCGAAGAGCGCAGGGAAGATCTTCTTGTGCGCGAGGTCGCCGGTCATGCCGAAGAAGACGAGCGCGTCGGATCTCGGCTCCGGGGTCACGAACCCGTTCCCTCCGGCTTCTCGGCGTGTCCACCGAACTCCTTGCGCATCGCCGACAGGATCCGGTTCGCGAAGTCCCCTTCGCCGCGCGACTCGAAGCGCTCGAACAGCGCGGTGGAGAGCACGGGGACGGGTACACCCTCGTCGACCGCCGCGAGCACGGTCCAGCGCCCTTCGCCGGAGTCGGAGACGCGACCCTCGAAGTCGGCGAGATCGGGCGACGCGCGGAAAGCGTGCGCCGTGAGGTCGAGCAGCCACGACGAGATGACGCTCCCCCGTCGCCAGACCTCCGAGACCGCGGCAAGATCGAGGTCGTACTGGTAGAGCGAAGGGTCGCGCAGGGGGGTCGTCTCGGCGTCGGCATCCCGTTGCTCGGTCCCGACGTTCGCGTGGTGCAACACGTTGAGCCCCTCTGCGTACGCGGCCATCAGCCCGTACTCGATGCCGTTGTGCACCATCTTGACGAAATGTCCGGCACCGCTCGGACCGCAGTGCAGGTATCCGTGCTCGGCTTGCGTCGGAGCGCCCTCCGCGCCCGGTGTGCGCGGTGCCGCGTCGACCCCGGGTGCGATCGTGGCGAAGATCGGGTCGAGGTGCTCGACGATGGCGGCCTCGCCACCGATCATCAGACAGAACCCGCGCTCGAGTCCGAACACCCCGCCGCTGGTGCCGACGTCCACGTAGTGGATGCCCTTGAGTGTGAGCTCCGCCGCACGCCGGAGGTCGTCGTGGTAGTAGGAGTTCCCTCCGTCGATGATGACGTCGCCCTCGTCGAGGAGCGGGACGAGCTCGCCGAGCGTCGCGTCGACGACCGCGGCCGGAACCATGATCCAGATTGCCCGCGGCCGCTCGAGTGCGGCGACGAAGTCTACGAGGGTCGCGGCACCGGTCGCCCCCTCGGCGGCGAGTGCGGCGATCGCGTCGGCGTTCACGTCGTGTGCGACGCAGGTGTGCCCGTCGCGCATCAGGCGTCGCACCAGGTTGGCGCCCATGCGCCCCAGTCCGATCATCCCGAGCTGCATGCGGCTTCCCCTACGTGGACGGCTCTGGCGCAGCGATCGTTGTGGCTGGGTCCTCGCTCTGCAAGGCGGGGAGGCGCGGCCGGCCGTTCTTGCGTCGAAGACAGGCGCATATCGCCGATCTCTGACGCAAGAACGATGATGGCGAATCGCCGGGGGGTCGGGAAAGTCCGCCGCTACCATCGACGGGTGCTCCGCGTCGGTTTCCTCGGGCCCCGGGGCACGTTCGCGGAGGAAGCGCTCGGCACGCAGGCCGACCTTGCCGCGGGCGAGGGCGTGCCGCTCGCCACGGTTCCGCAAGTCATCACCGCGGTCGAACGGGGCGACGTGGATGTCGGGCTCGTACCGATCGAGAACTCGATCGAGGGCACGATCACGGTCACGATCGACACGCTCGCGTTCGACACCGACCTGCTGATCCAGCGCGAAGTCGACTTGCCGATCTCGCTGCACCTGTGCGCGAAGCCGGGAACGAAGCTCAGCGACCTGCGACGAGTCATCTCCCATCCGAACCCGCTCGGTCAGTCGCGGGCGTGGCTGAGCAACAAGCTTCCCGACGCCGAGCTCGTTGCGGCGAACTCCACCGCCGACGCGGCCCGTCTCGTCTCCGAAGGGGACGGCAACGATCAGGCGTCGATCGGCACGTTGCGTGGCGCTGAGCTCGCGGGGCTCGAAGTGCTCGCCTCGGAGATCGAGGACCACCCCGAGAACGAGACGCGCTTCGTGCTGGTGGGGACAGGCATCCCTACCCCGACCGGCCACGACAAGACCTCGATCGTGTGCTTCCAACGTGAGGATCGGCCGGGGTCGTTGCTCGCGATCCTCCAGGAGTTCGCCGCCCGTGCGATCAACCTGACGAAGCTCGAATCCCGACCGACCAAGCGTGCGCTCGGTCAGTACTGCTTCTTCATCGATGTGGAAGGCCACGTCGACGACGAGGTCGTTGCCGACTGCCTCCGCCAGCTCGCGGCGAACCAAGCCGAGGTGAAGTTCCTGGGTTCCTATCCGGTCGCCGGCGAGGAAGGTCCGGAACGCCGACGCATCGCGAGCGAGGCCTTCCACGAGGCCGACTCCTGGATCGATCGTCTGCGGGGCCAGGTTCGACGCCCCGCCGGTTCGTGAACGAGCGGTCGTGATCGACCTCAGGAAGCTCCGGGACGACCCCGGAGTGCGCCCCGCGATCGAACGGAAGCGGGTCGCGCCCGGTCTCCTCGACGAGGTGCTCGCGCTCGACGCCGACCGCCGGACGCGCCAGCCCGTCGTCGACGAGCTGCGATCACGCCAGAAACAGGCGTCGAAAGCCGTGGGCAAGGCCGCGCCCGACGAGCGCGACGCGGCGCTCGCGGTGGCGGCGGACCTCAAGCGCGAGGTTCAGGAAGCCGAGCGGGAGCTCGCGGACCTCGATGCGCGGCTGCACGAGCTCGCGCTTCTGGTCCCCAACCCGGCCGACCCGACTGTCCCCGACGGGGGAGAGGACGACGGCGAGGTCCTGCGTGTCGTCGGCGACACGCCAGCAGCACCGCCGCTCGACCACGGTGCGTTCGCGGCGGCCCTCGGCTTCGTCGACACCGACCACGCCGTGGAGGCGAGTGGCTCGCGCTTCGCGTCGCTCATGCGAGAAGCAGTGCTCGTCGAGCTCGCGCTGGTGCAATGGGTCATGGGTCGACTGGTCGGCGAGGGCTTCATCCCCGTCGTGCCGCCGGTGCTGGTGCGTGAGCAGGCGATGGTGGAGGCCGGGTTCTTCCCGACGGATCGGTCGCAGGTGTACGACGTGGACGACGGCGAGCTCTTCCTCGTCGGGACGAGCGAGGTCCCGCTGTCGACTCTGCACCGGGGTGAACGGTTCGACGCCGGCGTACTTCCAGCGCGCTACGCCGGCTTCTCCACGTGCTTCCGGCGCGAGTCCGGTACCTACGGGAAGGACACGACCGGGATCTTCCGCGTGCACCAGTTCGACAAGGTGGAGATGTTCGCCTGGACGTCGCCGGACGAGTCCGACGACGAGCACGAGCGACTGCTCGCGATCGAGGAGGGCATTCTCGGCGCGCTCGGACTCCCCTACCGGGTCGTGAACATCGCCGCAGGCGATCTCGGTGCGGCGGCCGCGAAGAAGTACGACCTCGAGGTGTGGCTCCCGTCCGAGGGGCGCTACCGCGAGCTCACGTCGTGCTCGAACTACCGGGACTTCTCGGCGCGTCGCCTCGGCACCAGGGTCAAGACCGACGGGGGGAGCGAGATCGTGCACACCCTGAACGGCACCGCGTGCGCGGTGGGACGCACGCTCGTGTTCTGCTTCGAGCACTACCAGGAGAACGGCGCGTTCGTGGTACCGGACGTGTTGCGGCCCATCACCGGCTTCGACCGGGTGGAGCCAAGGTCGGTCTGAGTCGTCCGACCTAGCCTTGCGCGAGGGAGGGGTGCCAGAGCGGCCGAATGGCGCGGTCTTGAAAACCGCTGAGGTGCAAGCCTCCGTGGGTTCGAATCCCACCCCCTCCGCCAACCCGAGAACAGGATCCAGTCATGCGCACGCTCATCGTCACTGAATTCGTGTCGCTCGACGGTGTCATGGAGGCACCGGGCGGCGAACCGGGCTACGCGCACTCGGGCTGGGTCGGTGCGCTGTTCAACGACGAGCTCGGTGCCTACAAGCTCGAGGAGCAGCTCGCCGCCGACGTGCTCCTCCTGGGACGCATCACCTACGAGTCGTTCTTCGGCGCGTGGCCCGAGCGCGACGGCCCGATGGCCGAGAAGATCAACGAGATGAAGAAGGTGGTCGTGTCGAGCACGCTCACCGAGTCGGCCTGGACCAACACGACCATCATCGATGGGGACCTGTCGGCGGCGATCACCGCGCTGAAGTCCGGAGACGGTGGCCCGATCCTCGTACCGGGCAGTCGCACGCTCGCCCAGTGGCTGTTGACGAACGGCTTCGTCGACGAGCTGCATCTCCAGGTGTTCCCGCTCATGCTTGGCAGCGGTCGGCGGGTCTACCCCGAAACGCAGGACATGACGACGCTCGAGCTCGTCGACTCGCAGTCGTTGCCGGCGGGTATCCAGGCGAACACCTACCGGCCGATCGCCTCCCTGCCGGTCGCCTCACTGCCGACCACGGGCTGAGCGCATGCAGGAGTGGTGGCGCGACGCGGTCTTGTACCAGATCTATGTGCGGTCGTTCGCCGACTCCAACGGTGATGGCATCGGCGACCTCCCGGGGATCACGGCCCACCTCGATCACCTCGCGTGGCTCGGCATCGACGGCATCTGGCTGTCACCGACGTTCCCGTCGCCGAACGACGACTGGGGCTATGACGTCGCCGACTATTTCGGCGTGCACCCCGACCTCGGGACCGGTGACGACCTGGACGCGCTGATCGCCGCGGCCGACCTCGTCGGGATCAAGGTGCTGCTCGACCTGGTGCCGAATCACACCAGCATCGAGCACCCGTGGTTTCAGGACGCACGGTCGTCGCGCGCGGCGCGACATCGCGACTGGTACGTCTGGGCCGACCCGTCCGCCGACGGTGGCCCCCCGAACAACTGGGTCAGCAGCTTCTCCGGATCCGCGTGGACACTCGATCCGTCGCCGGCGCCCGGCGAGTCGCCGCAGTACTACCTGAACAACTTCCTCGACAGTCAGGCCGACCTGAACTGGTGGAACGACGAGGTTCGGGCCGAGTTCGACCAGATCCTCCGACACTGGTTCGACCGCGGTATCTCGGGGTTCCGCATCGACGTCGCGCACATGATCGTCAAGGACGCCGAGCTCCGGGACAACCCTCCCGCCGGCGCCGCCGACCCCCTGCTCGACCAGCTGCGTGGCCAGGTGCCCGTCTACAACTCGAACCGACCCGAAGTCCACGATGTGCACCGACACTGGCGCACCATCGCCGACAGCTACGACCCGTCGCGGTTGCTCCTCGGAGAGACGTTCGTCGGCCATCTCGAGGAGGTGATCTCGTACTACGGGGCGAACGACGAGCTCGGCCTCGCGTTCAACATCCCGTTCCTGCGCGAGCCGTTCGACGCCCCGACGCTGTGTGCGCTCGTCGAGAAGACCGAGCGCCTGCTGCCTCCCGACTGCACCGCAGTGTGGACGGGGAGCAACCACGACATGTCACGCGGACCCACGCGATGGTGCGATGGCAATGCCGACGCGTTCCGCGGTGCGCTCATGATGGTGCTCACCCTGCGCGGGAGCGCCGTCCTCTACTACGGCGACGAGATCGGGCTTCCCGACACCTTCGTCCCCGACGATCGCCTCCTCGACCCGGTGACGATCCGGCTGCAGCGACTCATCGACCGCGACGCCGCGCGTACCCCGATGCACTGGGCCGACCGACCCGGCGGCGGGTTCACGGCCAACGGCGTCGAACCCTGGCTCCCGTTCGGCGACATCGCCGCGTGCAACGTGGCCGCCCAGCGGGATGACGAGCAGTCGACCCTCCACCTCGTCCGCGACCTGCTCGCGCTGCGCAAGCAGCGACCGTCGCTGCGAACCGGCGCGTACCAGGCCGTGGTGTGCGAAGACGCGACGTGGGCATGGCACCGGGGCGACGACCTGCTCGTGGCGCTGAACCTCGGCGGGGAACCGACCTCCGTCGACGGTGTCGACGGGTCGATCCTGATCGGGACGGACCGCGGGCGCGACGGTGCAGCAGTGTCCGGCACGCTCCACCTCGACGCCTACGAAGGCGTCGTGGTGTCACGCGCTGTCTGACGCGCGTTCCGTGGCGGCCGAAGCTTCGCGCTCGAGCAGCGCTCGCTTGCGCTCGACACCCATCGAGTAGTTGCCGAGACCGCCCGAAGCCGGAACGACCCGGTGGCACGGCACGACGACCGGCGCAGGGTTCGTCGCGCACGCCCGGCCGACGGCACGCGCCGCCTTCGGATGGCCGATCGCCGCTGCAACTTGCGCGTACGTACGAGTCTGACCGGCGGGGATCCGACGCAGCGCTTCCCAGACGCGCCGCTGGAACGCGGTGCCGCGGAGGTCGTGGGGAAGATGGTGCGCCGGCAGCGTGCCGGCGACGCCGGCGAGCACGATCTCGACGAGGTGGTGGAGAGTTCCGTCGTCGCGGCGGACGTCGGCTGCGTGGAATTCCCGCACCAGGCGTGCTTCCAGCTCGTCGGGCTCGTCACCGAGGGCCACCTGGCAGAGCCCCCGCTCGGTGGCGGCGACCAGGAGTGACCCGAGTGAGCTCGCAACGATCGCGTAGGTGATCGTCGCGCCGGCCCCACCGGCGCGGTACGACGCGGGGGTCATCCCGAGGTGGTCGTGGGCCGACTCGTAGAGCCGGCTCGTCGATCCGTACCCCGCGCTGAACAGCGCGAGCGTGACCTCGTCGCCGTCACGCAGACCGTCGCGCAGCCGCTCCCGTCGAAGGGCGTCGGCGTACTGGCGGGGCGTGACGCCGAGTACGCGGACGAACGCCCGGCGCAGCACATCGGGTGAGACGTCGAGCGCCCCGGCGATCTCGGCGGTCGTCGGGATGCGGTCGTCGATCGCCGCGATCCGGGTGCAGGCGTCCTCGACGATGGTCCCGCTCTGGTCATCGATGGGGATGTCGGCGGAAGCAATGGTTGTCGTCACCCCACTGTTGTACGACGGGGTGCCCGGCACCGCTATCCGCTTTCGGCGTGCGCCGCAGTCCATTCGAGGAGCTGCTCGACGGGCCAGGAATTGACGATGCGGTCGACGGAGAGTCCGGCCTCGGCGACCCGGTGACAGCCGTAGGGCTGCCAATCGAGCTGCCAGGTGGCGTGGGCGTCGGAGTCGATCGCGATCTTGGCCCCCGACTCGCCGACGAGGCGGAGGAGGCGACGGGGCGGGTCGAGCCGCTCGGGTCGGGAGTTGACCTCGATGGCCTTGTCGAGGTGGGCGGCCGCGGCGAAGACGAGCTTGGCGTCGAACGTGGACTCGGGGCGCCCGCGACCGACGACGAGTCGACCGGTGCAGTGGCCCAGGATGTCGACGTTCGGGTTCGCCAATGCCGTGACCATGCGCTTGGTCATCGCGCCGGCTTCCATGTCGAGCTTGCTGTGGACGCTCGCGACCACGACGTCGAGGCGGCCGAGCAGCTCGTCGTCCATGTCGAGGGAGCCGTCGTCGAGGATGTCGACCTCCATGCCGGCCAGGATGCGGAATGGGGCGACGTCGTCGTTCAGCGCCGCAACGACGTCGAGCTGCTCCGCGAGACGCGCGGCATCGAGCCCGCCCGCGACCCGCACGAACGGGGAATGGTCGGTGAGTGCCAGGTACTCGTGGCCGAGCGCAGCGGCGGCACGGGCCATCGCCTCGATGGTGGCACCCCCGTCGGACCAGTCGGAATGAAGGTGCAGATCGCCGCGCAACGCGGCACGCACCGGGCCGGCGAGATCGGTCGGGGGTGCAGTCGAGCCGTCGAGCTTCGTGAGGTACTCGGGCGTCTTCCCTGCGAGTGCTTCCGCGATGACCGCGGCACTGCTCTTGCCGATGTCGGCGAGCTCGGTCAGCTTCCCTGCGTCGGCGAGCACGCGCAGCTCGTCGACGGGCATGTCGCGGATCGCGTCGGCGGCGCGCCGGAACGCTTGCACCTTCGGTCGCGCGTTGCGGACCCGCTGCAGCAGGTCGACGATACGTTCGAGCGCTTCGACCGGGTCCACTCGGCCACGGTACCCGAGCATCGCGACGCGTAGACTTCGATTCCTCCCGGAGGGATGACCGAGAGGCCGAAGGTGCTCGCCTGCTAAGCGAGTAGGGGGTGCAAACCTCCTCGAGGGTTCAAATCCCTCTCCCTCCGCCATGCATGCAACCGAACGCGCGCTCCTCGAACTCGGATCGGCGACCCTCGGCGAGTCCGGCGGTCGCCCGATGCGCGCGCGGGTGCGACCGGTCTGGGTCGGCGCGCTGCTCGCGGCGCCCGCGTTCCCGGTCACGTGCACTCCGGGCGACAACCTCGCGATCCACGTCGCGGTGGCGCGGGCTCCTGTCGGGCACGCGCTCGTGGTCGACGTCGGGTCCGAGCGTGAGCTCGGCTACTGGGGTGAGGTGCTCACCACGGGCGCGAAGGCCCGTGGGTTGGCGGGGCTGGTGATCGACGGGTGCGTCCGCGACGTGGCGGCACTCGCCGCGCACGGCTTCCCGGTGTTCTCGACGGGGATCGCCCTGCCGGGGGCCACCAAGGACCGGGCCGGTGCGGTCGGGCATCCCGCGCAGGTCGGCGGGGTGGAGGTCGCCCTGGGGGACTGGGTCGTGGGCGATGTCGACGGGATCGCGGTCGTTCCCGGCGCGTCGATCGATGAGGTCATCGCAGCGGGTCGGGCGCGAGAGGCGAAGGAGCAGGGCTTCTTCGAGCAGCTCCGGGCGGGGGAGACCACCCTCGACCTCCTCGGGCTCGACGCCACGAGCATCGACGACGCCTCGGCCTGATCGAGCGCGCCTGATCGAGCGGGCCTGATCGAGCGGGCCCGATCGACCCGGTCAGGGCGTCACGAGGTTGGGCGGACGCTCACCGGCGAGGACGGTCACCGCGCCCGCGCACGCGAGCCGGGCCATGCGGGTTCGTGTCGCGATCGAAGCCGATCCGATGTGGGGGAGCAGGACCGTGCGCGGTGCTGCCAGCAACCGCGGATGTACCTCCGGCTCACGTTCGAAGACGTCGAGACCGGCTGCGAAGAGTCGCCCGTCTTCGAGGGCGGCGGCCAGCGCCTCCTCGTCGACGATCGGCCCGCGCGCGGTGTTCACCAGCACCGCGCCCGGTCGCATTCGTCCGATTCGCTCGCGATCGAAGAGGTGGCGGGTCGCGTCGGTGAAGGGAACGTGGAGCGAGACGACGTCGCAGTCGGCGATCATCGCGTCGAGGTTGCCGCGCCATCCCGCCTCCCCCGTGTCGTTCCGCGTGTGGTGGAGGACGTCCATGGCGAACCCCGAGGCCCGTCGCGCGACTGCGCGTCCGATGCGCCCGTAGCCCACCAACCCGAGCACCGCGCCGTGCACGTCGTGGCCGAGGTACTGGTTGATCCCCCAGCCGTGCCATCGGTCGGCGCGTAGGTCGGCCTCGGCCTCCGACGCGCGACGCGACGCAGCGAGGATCAGGAGCAACGCGAGGTCGGCGGTCGTCTCGTCGAGCACTCCCGGCGTGTTGCACACCGCGACACCGGCGCGTTCGGCGGCTGCGACGTCGACGTTGTCGAAACCCACCGCGACGTTGGCGACGACCTTCAGGCGTGGTGCGCCGCGTTCGAAGACGGACGCATCGATGCGATCCGTGAGCAGCGAGACGATCGCATCCACGTCGGCAGCCGCCTCGCGGAGTTCCTCGGGGCTCAGCGCTTCGTCGTCGTCCCGAGCGACGATCTCGTGACCCGC
>JANOWV010000373.1:0-1875 GCA_031418075.1 Actinomycetes bacterium | reverse complement strand
CCCCCCCCGCCGGGGGGGGGCGCGGGGGGGCCTGCCACCCCCCCCCCCCCCGCCGCGCGTCAAGGGCCGTGCGCGCCGGCGTCCTCGGCCGACGCCGTGAGGAGCATCACGCGCACCTGATCGCCCGCGGCGACGCCGTCGCCGTCGGGGAGCAGCGCAAGACCGTTCGCGAGCGCGGTGGCCGACAGCACGTTGCTCGACTGGTCGCCCGTCCGACCGACCACGTAGCCGTCGTCGACCCATCGCACGAGGACTCGGTCGAGATGCAGCTTGCCGTCGGGCCGTCGCCGCAGGTCCTCGGCCGCGGTCGCGACGACCTCGGGTCGGTGACAGCGCACGTGCCCGGCCATCCGGAGCAGGGCCGGGCGCGCGAAGAGCTCGAAGCTCACGAGCGACGAGACCGGGTTGCCGGGGAGACCGAACACCGGAACGCCGCGCACCACGCCGAATGCAAGGGGCTTCGCCGGTTTGATGGCGACCTGGCGCCACTCGAGCACCCCGAAGCGGTCGAGCGCAGCCTTCACGAAGTCGTAGTCGCCGACAGACACCCCGCCGCTCGTGAGCACGGCGTCGCACCGCTCGAACGCATCCTCGAGCACCGCGACGATCCGATCCTCGTCGTCACGCGCCACGCCGAGGTCGATCGGATCGAGACCGGCCTCGCGCACGAGGTCGAGGAGCATCGGCCGATTGGAGTCGCGGATCTGGCCCGGCGCGAGCTCCGATGCCTCCGAGCCGGCGACGAACGGCACCAGCTCGTCGCCGGTCGACAGCACGCCGACCCGTGGGCGGCGGATCACCTCGACGGTCACGGCTCCGACACTCGCGAGCACGCCGACGTGGGCCGCCCGCAACACCGTCCCCGCGTCGAACACGAGCTGGCCCGCAGCGAGGTCGCCGCCGGCGAGACGGACGTGGTTCCCCGGATCGACCGCCACGTGCACGTCGACGAGGTCCGGGGCGCCATCGACCCGGGCCGTGCGTTCGACCATCACCACCGCATCGGCACCATCGGGGATCGGTGCTCCGGTCATGATGCGGATCGCCTCTCCCTGGCCGACGGCAACGTCCGGAGCACGGCCGGCCGGGAGCTCCCCGACCACGCGCAACCGCACGGGAGCATCCGGGTTCGCGCCAACGGTGTCGAGTGCCCGCAGCGCGTACCCGTCCATCGCCGTGTTCGCGAACGGCGGCACGGCCTCACGGGCGTGCACCGGCGCCGCGAGCACGAGACCCAACGCCTCCGGGAGCCCGACGCTGATCGGGTCGAGCGTGGGGACGGCCGCGAGGATGAAGGCCTGCGTCTCGTCGAGCGGTGCGAGAGGACTCACGGTGCGCCGTGTCTCAGACGAGGCCGCGCCGACGCACGATCTCGACGAGGACCTCCGCGAGCTCGGGTCCGAGGTCGGGTCGGTCGAGCGCGAGCTCGACGTTCGCGCGCAAGAAGTCGAGCTTCTGCCCGATGTCGTAGCGGCCCTCCGAGAAGGAGACGCCGTACACCGGCTGCTCCTCGAGGAGCAGACCGATCGCGTCGGTGATCTGGATCTCCCCGTTCACCCCCGGCGGTGTCCGCTCGATCGCCGCGAAGATCTCCGGGGTGAGCACGTACCGGCCGATCACCGCGAGGTTGGAGGGAGCGTCCGCAGGTGCTGGCTTCTCGACGATGCCGCGGATCCGCAGCAGTCCGTCGCCGGCATCCTCCGCGTCCACGCACCCGTAGGCCGAGATCTGCTCGGGCGGCACCTCCATGAGCGCCAGCACGGAGGCGCCGTGCTGCTCGTGGACATCGAGCATGCGCCCGAGGAGCTTGGCGTCGTCGACCATGATGTCGTCGCCGAGCAGCACCGCGAAGGCGTGCTCGCCGACGTGCTCACT
>JANOWV010000372.1:0-1601 GCA_031418075.1 Actinomycetes bacterium | reverse complement strand
CGACGTGATGCCGCTCGAGGGGTTGACCACGATGAGCTTCGCCGACCAGTACGGGCAATGGGCTGTGGTCGCAGGTGCCTCGGAGGGAGTGGGCGCATCGCTGGCCCGCCAGCTCGGCGAACGTGGAGTCAACGTCGTTCTCGTCGCGAGGCGCCAAGCCGCACTCGACGAAGTTGCCGCGGACGTTGCGACCGACACCAGGACCGTGGCGCTCGACCTGAGTACACCCACTGCGCACGAAGCGCTCGCTGCGGCCGTTGCCGACCTCGAGGTCGGTCTGTTCGCGTACAACGCGGGGGCCGACCCCTACGTGTCGACGTTCTTGGACCAGCCCATCACCGCGTGGAACGACATGCTCACCCGGAACTGCGTCACCGTGCTCGGAGCGACACACCACTTCGCGGGTCGCATGGTCGAGCGAGGACGTGGTGGGATCGCGCTCGTCACCTCCGGCGCGGCGTGGGCCGGCGGCTCGCACATCGCCGTGTACGGCGCGACGAAGGCGTTCGACCTGCTCTTGGCCGAGTCGCTCTGGGCCGAGCTCGGGCCTCACGGCGTCGACGTGCTCGCCATGGTGATGGGCACGACGGAGACGCCGGCATTTCGCCGGGCGTTCGGCGATCGAGACGTCCCGGGTATCGCGGACTCGAACGACGTCGCCCGCGACCTCCTCGACAACCTCGCCAACGGTCCGACGTTCCCACCCGATCCGTCGCCGCTCGCCGGACTCGACCGGCGTACCGCGGTCGAGCTCATCAGCCAAGCCGCCGCGGCGCTCCGAGACTGACCGCGTCAACGACACGGATCGCCGTCTACCCGTCGAATCCGAGTCGGGTCTCATGTCCGACGAGACGCCGACGTCAGCCGCTCCCCACGAACGGCAGGGTCTCGTAGCGGCGCACGAACGGTCCCGGCGCGAAGCGTCCGCGTTCGGGATCTACTTCGAAGTCGGGGAATCGCCGGAGCAGTCCCTCGAGTGCGAGCCCACCGGCCAGTCGGGCGGCCGCCGCACCCAGACAGTGGTGCGCTCCGTAGCCGAGGCTCACCATCCGAGGGATCTCACGCGTCACGTCGAGTGCATCAGCGGTTGGGCCGTACTCGCGCTCATCGCGGTTCGCGGACCCGTACAGCAGCATGACTTTGCAGTCGTTCGGGATCACGACACCCTTGATCTCCATCTCGCGCGTCGTCGTGCGGGCGAGGTTCTGAACCGGTGAAGTGAGGCGCAGGAACTCGTCCACCGCCGGGCGGATGTATCCCGCGTCGTCGAGGAGGACCTGGCGCTGGTCGCGACACCGGGTGAGCAGCTCGGCGGCCCCGCCGAGGAGCCCGGTCGTCGTGTCGTTCCCGCCGGTGACCATGGTGAACACGAACCCGACGATCCATGCGGCGTCGACCTGATCTTCGCCGGCGTCAACGAGCTCGGACACGAGGTCCGTGCCCGGTTGTTGCCGTCGGCGCTCGATGAGCTCGCCTGCATATTGGAACAGCTCACTGAACGTCGAAGCCGCGTTCGCGACATCACCCGACGCGCTCGCGGCGACGATCGCATGGGTCCACACGTCGAAGCGAGCCCGGTCTTCGGATGGAACGCCGAGATA
>JANOWV010000371.1:0-1804 GCA_031418075.1 Actinomycetes bacterium | reverse complement strand
GATGTCGATCGCAGCGCCAGAGAGCGTCCAACCGAGCAGGCGGCGGCCGCGCAGGGCGGCCCCGAACCAGCCCAACGCAAGCCACGCGCCCAGACGTTCGAAGCCGAGGAAAACCCAGGGAACGACCAGCCCCGACGACTCGAACGCCGACCCGATCGGCGACGTCCTGTCGACGCTCCCGGCGCTGCTCACCTGTCTCGAGGAGGTCCGCCACCGCGTCGGGATCGGCATCACGCTGCTGTCGTCCGGTGGCGCGGTGTACGGGGATCCCGCGGTCCTCCCGGTCCCGGAGACGCATCCGCTCAACCCGCGCACGTCGTACGCGGTCATGAAGATCGCCGCCGAGCACTACGTCGCCCTCTATCGGCAGGTGTTCGGTGTCCCCGGATTCGTGCTTCGGTGCGGGAACGTGTTCGGTGAGGGCCAACCCGCGGGTCGCAGCCAGGGACTGGTCGCCGCGGTGATGGCCCACCTGCACGCCGGCACCACGGTTCCCGTGTACGGAGACGGTTCGGCGGTCCGCGACTACCTCTACGTGGACGATCTGGTCACAGTCGTCCGGGCGACGGTCGCGCGAGGTGACCTGCCCGCGATCGTGAACGTCGGGTCCGGGGAGGGGACGTCGATCACGGATCTCCTGCGATTGGTGGAAGATGTGACGGGGCAGGTCGTGCACGTCGACCGACGGCCGAAACGGCCTGGGGACGTGGGCAATGTCGTCCTCGACATCGCGCGACTGCGTTCGGTGATGACCTTCGAACCGCTCTCGCTCCGCGAGGGACTTGTTCGAGTCTGGTCGGCGACGGGAGCCGAGGTACCCCCGTCGTGATCGAAGGGCCACGCCGGCGCCTTGGTCGACGATTGCTCGCCCAGTTCCGCCGCGACCTGATCCGCGCGATGTACGCCGTGCTGCGAATCCTGCCTGGACGTAGCACGGGCTCGGTCGACGGGGTCCCAGGGATCATGACGGAAACCCCCGAGGTGCTGGGATGGGCCTATCGCCGTTGGGACCCGGTCGAGGCCGTGATCGTCTTCGTCGACGGTGCGCCGGCAGCGATTGCAGCGTTCGGCGAGTACCGCCCCGATGTCGCGTCGAGACGGGGCGTTGGCGAGTTCCAGGGTTGGGCCGCGCGGGTCGACTTGCGGGGCAAGACCGATGCCCCCGTCGTGATCACTGCGATGGTCTTGACGCGAGCGGGCCTCGTCGACCGGCTCAACGACGTGGTCCTGTTCGGAGATCAGAAACCAAAGCTGCCCGCGCACAGGGAAGTCAGCTGCGGGTGGGTCACGGAGGCTCCGTCGCGCACGCTCGCTCCGCCGACCGTGCTCCGGGTAGAGGGGTGGGCGCTGTCGGCCAGCGTCCCGGCTCGGATCGAAGTTCGCGTCGACGGGGGTCCCAAGGTGCTCGCGCGGCCGCTCGTGACGGCGCGGCGCGCAGTAGTCACGAGCTCGACGCGGGCTTGGAGCCCACTCGCCGGGTTCGAGATCGACGTTGACCTCTCGAAGCGGCAGGCCGGCGATCGAGTCCTCGTCGACGCCGTGGTGACGGCCTTCAACGATACGACGATGCGGCTCCCACAACTCGAAATCGAGGTGACCCAACCAGTTTCCATCTCGATGATCACGCAAGCAGTGGAGAAGATCTGCAGTCAGATCGATGCCGTTGCTCGTCATCGCCCACCGACGGTCCGAGGCCAGACGAGCCTGCTCGTCGTCACCCATCAACTCGATCTCGGGGGCGGACAGCTGTACATGTTGGAGCTGCTTCGCTACCTGCTCCTCGAGCTCGACATCGCATGCTTCG